>JAOTVA010000226.1 GCA_029863645.1 Gemmatimonadota bacterium | reverse complement strand
CGAGCACTGTCAGGGCCACTCACGACGACCCGCCCCGCCCGACGGACTGCTGGATTGGCCAACCTGAACGACCAAGGCGAAGAGGGCATCTCCCTCTTCCCGATGTTCAACATCCTCGCCTGCACCCTCGGCGTCATGGTGTTCGTCCTGGCGACGGTCGCGACAGTGTCGCTCGGAGCAGACAAAGCGGTCGAGTTCGTCGCTCCGGACTTTCCTGAAGGCATGGAGCGTGACCTGCCCACCTGGGTGGAGTGGGACGGGACCGAGATGATCACCCATCCATCCGGAGAGAGAGCGCGCTTCGATCGCGACCTGCGGAGCATTCCGACCTTTGACGCGACCTACGCCTACATGTTCGATCAGTTGGCCGGCACTCGGGTCGGGGCCGCGCTCGCCGATGTTGCCATGGAGAGAGGGCGCTACGTGATCCTCTTCGTACGGCCTTCGGGATTCCAGACGCTCACGGAGGTTCGGGGCTACCTGGATTTGCTCGGCGCCGACGTCGTGGAGGTCCCTATCGAGCAGGACTGGCAACGGATCCAGGTGCGCTAGTCCATGTACAGGAAGCCAAGGAGACAGACCCACTCTGTCGAGCTCGACCTGGACTCGCTGATGGACATCCTGTCGTGTCTCGTCGGCGTCATGCTCTTCTTGGTGATCTATACCGTGCTGGAGTTGGGGTCGGCTGCGTACCAGGCCGAAGTGGTGGTGAGCCCTAACGTCGGGCCGAACAGCCGACGCGTGGTCGTGCTCGCCGAGGGCGGTACCGTGCGCGTACTCGACACGAGACCCGCGCTCGCTCAGCTGCTGAGCGGCTTCGAAATCGTCCGGTCGGTGGACGAGGTCGGCCTGTTCGTCGAGGCGAGCGGGAGCGTGCCCACCGGCCCTTACTTCAGCTACTCCCTGGCGCGCGAGTTCAGGCCCACCACGGACCTGCTGGCCATGCTCGACCTTGTCGTCGAGGAGCGGCCGGGAGCTGTGGGCGACGGTCCCAATCAATTGGATGAACGCTCGAGTTACGCGGCAGCTCTGGATGCCCTGGATCCGAGGGACGCCTGGCTCGCCTTCGCGGTGGACAGTACGAGCGTCGATGTCTTTCGCCGCGCCCGGGAGATGGCCATCGCGAGAGGGTTCGCCACGGGCTTCGATTTGCTCACTTTGGACTTCCCGCTGACACTTCCTCTGTCCAGCACGGGGCTCAACGACCTACTCAGCCCAATCAGTACGCTGGCGAAGCCACAGCGATGAGCCCAAGAGCCGACTCCAACCGCCTCACCACGTAGCCGAGGGGACCCTTCATGGGGCAATGTCCTAAATGCGGAACGACGACGACCCCCGAACATTCGTTCTGCCTCAATTGTGGGGCCGAACTGACGGCCGCGGCTAAGCAGCCCCCGCCGTCCGCGCCGACCGAACCCCCCGCGGTCGTGCGTCCGCCCATGTCGGGGACCCGGGTACCAGCTACCGGCGCCCGCGCACGCGACGGCGGTAAGGCCAAACGCCCTAAGCGGTCAGCTGGGGAAAGCACGATGCCCGCACTCGTCGCGCTCGTCTTGAGTCTTGTACTCCAGCAACTGATCAACTCCGTAGTGCCTGCCGACGCGTATCTCTACCGCCTCTTCCGCCCTCAGGGCGGATGGATCATGAGTGTCGTCCCGGGTCTCATCGCGTTCGTGTTCATCTGGACCATCACCGACCTGATTCTCAAGCTCCGTGTCGCGAGGGTGAACGAGGCGGACCTCGCGCGGCCTGAAGTCGGTCAGATCGCTGGACTGGTACGGCAAGAACCAACCCCAGCCTTACTCCAGAGACTCCGGGGTTGGGACGCATCAGTGCTGGCCCGCCCAATGGGGCGCCGCGTGCTATGGCTGCTTCAGCACGTCGACACCGTAGACGCACAGCGCGCGCACGAGCTCACGCGGCATCAGTCTGACCTCGAGAGCGACGCGGCTGCCTCCGGCTACCGCACGGTTCGCCTCTTCATCTGGGCCATGCCGATCCTCGGCTTCATCGGCACCGTGCTCGGAATCAGCCTGGCCGTCGGCAGCTTCTCCGATTTCTTGACCACCGACGTCAGTATCGACGAGATCGACCGCGTCACCGCGGAGCTCGGTAACGTCGCGTCCGGTCTGTCGTTCGCCTTCGACACGACGTTGCTCGGCCTGCTCGCGGGCTTGATGGCCAGCGTGGCCAGTTCTGGCGTGCAGTCGAAAGAGGAGCGCTTCCTGACCGGCGTGGAGGAGCTGAGCTTGCGCATCATGGAGAGCGCCAGGCCTGCGGAGGCCATGGCCCAGGCGGGAGGCGCCGGCGTGGGCGAGGAGTTCGACCAAATGATGCGTTCGCGCCTCCAAGAGCTCTCGGGGCAGATGCAACAGTTCACCCGGGCGGTCCAGACGGGACTCGACGGATTCCTGGCCGAATGGGGGAAGCTGCCTCCCGAGGTCGAGAAGGTCGCGGCCGACCTGGGCGGACTTCGCGAGCATTTGTCGTCGGCAGCCAAGAGTACGGACAAGCTGATTCTCGAGACGCGCCTCCTGCTGGAGGGCCTCAACGAGGCTTCGATGAACATGGGGAACCGCCTCACGACTTCGATCGGCTCTATCAGCCAGACGGTCGACGGGCTCGGCTCGAGCCTGGGTGGAATCTCGGAGACCCTGGAGAACAGCCTCACCGGGTTGAGCAGTCGTGTCGAGTCTTCAGAGGGTCACTTGAGGGCCGGTCTCGGAAGTCTTCAGGAGGCCATCGAACGGAACCACCGTGACGACGAAGCGGCCGCCACGGCGCTCGAGCGCCTGTCGGTGTCGATTTCGGCGTTGGGCGCTTCGCTCAACGACTTCAAGGAGACACAAAGCGCGATGGTGCCTCTGCTGAGTCAGCTCTCGGGCCCACTCGAGCTTCGGCTCATGCCGACGGCGACGGTGAGCCCTCAGCAGAGGTAGACGGAGTCACCGAGCGATCAGCGGCTAGGGGCGCGCCTCGCGCGCCTCCCGCAACACTTCACCAAACAACCGCACGGACCCCCCCACGGAGTCCAGCTGCCTCGGCCCCAGGAGGATCCTGAATCCGTCCTCGGTCTCAGCCACCACGCAGGGAGTCGAACCCTCGGTAACCTCAGCCAACGACGCCGGCTGTTCGTTGAGGTGCACCAGCTCCAGCGGCATGTCCAGCGAGGCCGCGAGCGCCTTCCACTCGTCCTTCATTCGGATCCGGTGGGTAACATCACACAGTGCGCAGTGCGCCGTCCCTCGCAGCTTGCCCATCACATAGGTGAGCTCGCCTAGCAGGCCCCCATTCGCGTGGTAGACGCCCCACAAACGGGGGAGGCCTGAGCTTTCAGTGGTGGATGGCTCCATGTCGAGACCCAAACTGGCGAGGATGGCGACCGGTTCCTTCAGCTCGCCAGCAGCCCGTCCAAACGTGACCGGATCAGCGCCTCCGCCTCGGCCATGATTCGATCGATCAGCTCCTTGCACGTCGGGATGTCGTGGATCAGGCCGGCGACCATCCCGCAGCTCCACGCACCCGCGTCCATCTGACCTTCTTGTAGGACCTTGCGACCCTGTTCGCCGGCCACGAGGTGACGGATGTCCTCGATGCCCACATCGGCACCCTTTTCGCGCTCGATCTCGAGAACCTTCTCCGTGGCGGCGTTGCTCAGCACACGCTCCGT
>JAOTVA010000070.1 GCA_029863645.1 Gemmatimonadota bacterium | reverse complement strand
GCAGAAGCTGGAGGGGACCAACCAAAGCCGACAGGAGGAGGACCGTCGCACACTCCAGGAGGCCCTGGCGCTGCTGGCCGAAAGCTACGAGCCCGAGCGAGACTACGGAGTCGTACTGGCTAGCGATGGTTGGCACCCCGGGGTGATCGGCATCGTGGCCTCGCGCGTGGTGGAGCGCATTCATCGACCCGTGGTCATGATCGCGCTGGACGGGGACTCGGGCCGCGGCAGCGCACGGTCGATCGCGGGCTTTCATCTGCACGAAGCCCTGACCCTGTGTGCCGGCCATCTCAAGCGGTTCGGGGGGCATCGCCAGGCCGCCGGCATGGACCTGGAACGGGGGGCCGTCTCCGACTTCCGATATGTGTTCAACGAGGTGGCAAGGGAGCGACTCACGCCCGAGGACCTTCACCCCGTGCTTCGCCCAGACCTGTCCCTGGCTCTCACGGAGATCGACCTGGAGCTCGTGCACTGGCTGGCCTATTTGGGCCCGCACGGCATGGGCAACCCGGGACCGCTATTCCTCGCTCCCTCGGTCACGCTTTCCGGTGCCCGTACCGTCGGTGAGGGCCACTTGAAGGTCTCCCTGGGGACCGGAAGGGGGCGCCTCGAGGCGATCGGGTTCGGACTGGCAGAACGCCATCCTCCGGAGTCGCTGGGTGAGCGTCCACACGACGTCCTGTTCCGTTTGGAACGAAACGAGTGGCGCGGCGTGGCGAAGCCGCAGGCTCGCCTCGCGGACCTCCGACCGAGCGGTGCGGCGCCGTGAGAATCATCGCCGGCCGTTGGAAGGGCCATCGACTCAAGGCGCTATCCGTTAAGGGCGTGCGCCCCACCACCGACCGAGTGCGGGAGGCATGGATGTCTGCCCTCGCCCCGAGCGTCCCGGGCGCCCAGGTTCTGGACCTCTTTTCCGGCTCCGGCGCTCTTGGTCTGGAAGCGCTGAGCCGTGGTGCAGAATCCGTCGTGTTCGTAGAGCGGGCGAGGGGTGCCTTGGGGGTACTGCGCGCGAACATCGACCTGCTCGGCGCTGGCGAGCACTGCCGCGTGGTTGACCGGGATGTGCACCGGTTTCTGAACGGGCCCCTCGGAGACTTCGACTTGGCCGTGGCGGACCCACCCTATCAGGGCGACGACGCCCTCCGCCTGGTGGAGCGATACATGGCCGACCCGTTTGCGCACCAACTCTGGTTGGAGCATCCTTGGCGCGAGGCCCTTCCGCTTCCGGAGGGGTCCCGTACGCGCCGGTACGGCGATACGGCCCTCTCGACGATTACTCCTGATCGCTCCCCATGAACCGACTCCGCCCGATCGTCGCACTGTACCCGGGGTCTTTCGACCCAATCACGCTGGGGCACGAGGACATCGCCCGACGGGCGCTCCGCGTCGCGGACAAGCTCATCGTGGCGGTGGCCCACTCGTCGACGCACGACAAACGAGGCCTCTTCGGGGTCGACGAACGCGTGCGCTTGGCCCAGGCCGTACTGGGGGATGAGGACCGCATCGAGGTGCGCTCCTTCGAGGGTCTGCTGGTCGACTTTGCGCGACGGGAAGGCGCGGGTCTGGTAGTGCGAGGCCTGCGGGCCGTCTCCGACTTCGAATACGAACTGCAGATGGCTCAGATGAACCAGGAGCTGTGGCCCGAAATCGAGACGATCTTCCTGGTACCGGAGGCCCGTCACTCGTTCATATCGTCCTCGCTCGTGAGGGAGGTCGCCTCCCTCGGCGGCGACGTCTCGGCGTTCGTCTCTCCCGCCGTCTTGACCCAGATCGGGGAGAAGCTGGGCTCTAACTGAGGGTTCGCCGTCCGGTGGGAAGTCCCCGAGAAAGCTGACTTTCTTGCCCACACAAACGTTTACTCTTTACTTTTGTTGGCGCCCATCGGGTCGTGCGGACCCCGGTCCGCATCGCAATCCGACTTCCGACCTGCTCCAGGAGCATCCAGTCCATGGGCTTTGAAGTGTCGCAGAATGGTGAAGTGACACTGGTCGAGGTCGAGGGCCAGCTTATCGTCGGCAACCGCCAGGAGCTCAAGCAACAGGTGCTCGAGCAGCTGGAGGGCGGCGACCTCAAGTTCGTCATCGACTTCGCGAAGACCGGATACATCGATTCGTCCGGTTTAGGTGTGCTGGTATCGCTCTCCAAGAAGATCCGCGAGCAGGGGGGCGAGCTGCGGCTCTCCAGCCTGAACGAAGATCTGCGCACGCTGTTCGAGCTGACGAAGCTCGACACGCTGTTCCGCATCGCGGACAGCAAAGAACAAGCTCTGGAAGGGTTCTGACGCGCTTGGCAACACGACGCCTCTCCACGGATCGGGATCTCGTCCTCGAGCTTCCCACCGATATACGCTCCATCGAGCGGGCAGTGGAGTACGTCATGCAGAGTTGCTGCAATTGCAGTGAGCAGGCGAGACGGCTCGACCTCAACTTCCGCGTGGGCCTGACCGAAGCGCTGTCGAACGCGATGCTCTACGGCAACTCGCACGACCCTTCGAAGCGGGTGCTCGTCGAGGTGGCGCTTCAGGCCGGTCGCCTCGAGGCGCGTGTGACCGACCAGGGCCCCGGATTCGATCCGAGCACGGTACCGGACCCGACGACTCCGGAGAACCTCACCAAGCCATGCGGTCGGGGACTATTCTTGATGAGGCAGCTACTCGACGAGGTCTCGTTCAACGACCAGGGTAACCAGGTTACGCTTGTGCTGAGGCTCGAATCGGGCGGCATCCTGGAGGGCGGCGTCCAGGCGTGAGCGTTCCCCCGGGCCGGCTCGTCCTAGGGGCGTTGCCGGATCCGGTGGTGGCGACCCTCGCCCAGTTCGAACAGGCCTTTGGCGCCGTCTTGAGGCTCAAGCTCGTGTCCTGGGAGCCCGGTTCGGCCGACGAGGTCCTCTACGCCACCTCCGGCTTCGAACAAGCCGATGACGATCCGTCCTGCCGCGGGACCTTCCAGCATGGAGCTGGCGACATTCAGGTCGAAGTGGCGCGCGCTGAGGGAGCTTCGCCCGCCGGGGTCTGCCAGGCTCTGACGCCGGCTCTCGAGCTCGCCTTCGAGTCATCGCGAGAGATCGAGTTCTTCACGACGGAACTCTCTGAACGCTTCGAGGAGATCAACCTCCTCTACTCGATCAGCGAGACGCTGGGCTCCACACTCGACATGGACACTGCCGCCAGCACGATCCTGGGCGAGGTTCGCGACGTGATGGGTGCGAAGCGGGGCTCTCTATGGGTTCACGGAGCCGATGACGACTCGCTCCATCTTGCCGCGCAGGTGGGCGATGACGGTCGCGTGGACCCGATTTCACCGCACGACCCGGACGCGATCACGTCGATGGTGTTCCGAGAAGGACGATCGATCATAGCGTCACGCAGGCCGACCTCTGCAGAGCGGCAGGCGGGTAGCCAGGGCGACTCTTTCCTTTCCGTGCCGATTCGATACTCTCCCGGATCCGGCGAGTCACGGACCGTCGGCGTCGTGAATCTCATCGGGCGACTCGACGGCGGCCGCTTCAGCGCCGCCAATCAGAAGCTTCTCGCGGCCATCGCCTCACAAGTCGGAGCCGCCATCGAGAACAACCGGCTCGTGCGGGAGAGTCTCTCCAAGGAGAGGATGACCCGTGAGATGGAGCTCGCTCACGACCTGCAGATGAAGCTCCTGCCCTCTGCCGAGCGCTTCGAGGCCGCACAGGCCGCTGCGCGGGTCCAGCCTACGGAGCAGGTCGGGGGAGACTTCTATCAACTCTTCGAGCTGCCCGGTGGACGCGTCGGCGTGATGTTGGGCGACGTGTCGCTGCATGGCTTCCCGTCGGCGCTCATCATGACGCTCACCATGAGTGCCGCGGGGATCTACGCGCGTGAGGCCGATTCTCCGGCGGAGGTGCTCCGACAACTCGACGACGCGCTGAGCGATGAGTTGGCGAGCACCGAAATGTACCTCACGGTCTTCTACGGAGTGATCGATCCCGCCGTCGGCACGCTCGTGTATTCCAACGCCGGCCACCCTCACGCGTTCGCAGTGCACAAGGACGGCTCGTCCGACCGCCTGACCGCCACCGATCCCCCGCTCGGGTTCGCCGGGCCCGACTCGTATGGAGAGGTCAGCGTGCCCTGGAATGCCGCCGATGACCTGCTCTTTCTCTTCACCGACGGACTACCGGATACCCTCGCCCGTCTGGACGGGCAGAAGCCCGAAGAGCGGGTGCTCGATATCGTCGTTCGGCACAGGTTCAGCTCGCCCCGCGCCATCATCGACGCGCTGTTCGAGCTGCCCCCGGACAGTTCCTCCGACCGGATGGGAGACGACCGAACGGCGCTCGTCCTCCGGCTCTAATCGAGCCCAGAACCCACGCATGAGCGGTCATCCGCCGGCGAAGCGATCGTTGGGGCAGAACTTCCTCGTCGATGCGAACATCCAACGAAGGATCGTAAGGGCGTTGGGGGTCGGTCCGGACGATACCGTGGTCGAGATCGGTCCAGGACGAGGCGCGTTGACCCGGCACCTCGAGGGGGCCGTGAGGAGCCTCGTGCTCGTCGAGCTCGACGATGCCCTGGCGGAGGCGCTCGCCAATGAATACGCGGGGCGTTACGACGTGAGCGTACTCCATGCGGACATCCTGAACGTCAGCTTGTCCGAATTGGCTCCGGACGGAACGGATGCTTCCGAGATCCGCGTACTGGGAAACATCCCATACAACATCACCACCCCCATTCTGTTTCATCTACTCAAGAGGCCACGTCCGCGAGACATCCTCCTCATGGTGCAGGACGAGGTGGCGGCGCGGATCGTCGCGCCAGTTGGGACCAAGGAGTACGGCGCGCTTTCTGTGGGGGTCCGCACGGTTGCCGAGGTCGAGCGACTCTTCAAGGTGCGCCGCAGGGCGTTCCGGCCCGTACCGGGTGTCGATTCGGCCATCATTCGGGTACGCCCCATCCATCCGCCTCCGATGTCGCAGCAAGAGGAGGAGGCGTTGCGCCGACTGGTGCGGGCGGTGTTTCAGTGGCGGCGTAAGCAGCTCGGCAAGACGCTGCGCGATCATCAGGATCTGGGGTACGCCCCGGACGTGGCCGCCGCAGCCGCTGAACGGGCAGGCGTCTCGCTCTCCGACCGCCCCGAGCGACTCACTCCCGAGCAGTTCGTGGACCTCGCGGCCGCGTTGCCGCGAGCCCGCCCCGCGCCTAATTTGTGACAGATTTCACAAGGGCAGACCCCAACGGCAGCACGCCTTATACGTCCGTGACGAGACGCATTCCAGCCAGCACGATTCGGCGGTTGTCCCACTACCTGCGGTCCCTGGAAGACCTCGAGGGCTCCGGTGGAGCGACGGTCTCGAGCGAGGAACTGGCGATACGTGGCCAGACGACGGCGGCGCAGGTCCGCAAAGACCTCTCGCACTTCGGGTCTTTCGGGAAGCGCGGCCTCGGGTACCAGGTGGATGAGTTACGGCAGAGGCTGTGCCAGATCTTGGGCGTCGACCGCTCCTGGAAGGTGGCCCTCATCGGGGCCGGCCGGATCGGCTCGGCCCTGTTCGAGTACCCGGCCTTCGAATCGCGAGGCTACGAGTGCGTGGCCATCATCGACTCCGATCCCGCGAAGATCGGAACCGGGCGGAGCGGCCTGCAGATCCACGGGCCGGAGGACCTCGAGTCGCTCTTGAAAGGCCTCGGGGTCGAGCTCGTGATTCTCGCCGTACCTGCGCGAGCCGCGCAGGAGATGGCCGAACGGGCGGTCGCAGCAGGCATCAAGGGAATCCTGAACTTCGCGCCGATTCGACTGAAGGTCCCCGCGCACGTTCCAGTGGAGGATGTGAACCTGGTAATGCAGCTCGAGGCGCTGTCCTTCGCGATCACACAGCGTCGGTCGGACGCCTGACAGTGGGGCGCGACGCGTCCCTCGTCCGACATGCGGCGGAGCGCCTCGCTTCCGGCCCGACCCACACGCTCGACCTCGCCCGTGATGTGCTGGGCCTCGTAGGCCATGACGGCGCGGCCTCGGCCGCCGTCTTTCAGCTCCTCGGCGCAGACGCCCGCTTCCAAGTCGACCCCGAGGGCGTCTGGAGCTTGGATCCCACGCCGGAACCGTTCGGCGTCCCACTTTCAGAGGTCCCGTTCGCGGTCGTCGATGTGGAAACGACAGGCAGGGCCTCGTGGAGCGGCCACAGGATCCTCGAGATCGCCATCGTAGAGGTGCGGGGCGGTGCCATTGTGGACGAGTACCAGACCCTCGTAAATCCCGGCCAGGGCATTCCCAGCGCGATCGTCGGCCTCACGGGGATCATGCCGGACATGGTACGGCAGGCTCCGTACTTCGAGCACGTGGCGGACGAGGTCGAACGCCGGCTCACGGGGCGTGTCTTCGTGGCACACAATGCCGCGTTCGACTGGTCGTTCGTCTCGGCAGAGTTGGTGCGCGCCCTCGGGGACGCGCCCAGAATGCCGCGGCTCTGTACGGTGAGGATGTGTCGGCGCCTCGTACCTCAGCTGCGCCACCGCAACCTGGACGTCGTGTGTCGGCACTTTGGCATCGAGATTCACGAGCGGCATCGCGCGTACGGCGACGCGTTGGCCACGGCGCGCGTGTTCTTGCGCTTACTCGACGAGGTAACCGGACGAGGCATCGAGGACCTGTCTACGCTACAGTGGTATCTCAAGAGGCGTCGCAAGCGCAAACCGTTCGATCCCCGACAGTACTCGCTCGAGCTTCCAGGCCAACGGAGAACCAGGCGATGACGGATTTCCACGAAGGGCTGCCGCTCTCGCGGACGACGATGGTCGGCTCGATCCGCATTCACGGGCTCGAGGCCGGCGTTCAGCAGCTCGATGGAGGAGCGATGTTCGGCGTCGTGCCGAAGCCGCTCTGGGAGCGCCGCATTCCCGCCGATGCGCGTAACAGGATCCCCCTCGCCATGCGCTGCCTGCTCATCGAGGCGCCGCATGCGCTGGTGCTCGTGGACACAGGCATTGGCAACAAAGAGAACGAGAAGTTCCGCGACATCTACGGGATCTCTAACGAGGGCGACCCGACCCGTCTGGAGGACGCCATTCGCGACGCCGGATTCAAACCGTCGGACGTCGATATCGTACTGAACACGCACCTGCACTTCGACCACGCCGGTGGGAACACGTATAGAGACGAACGGGGTCAGGTACGCGTCTCGTTTCCGGACGCCCGACACATGGTGCAAAAAGGCGAGTTGGGCTTTTCACATGGTCAGAACGAGCGGGTGCGGGCCAGTTACATCACGGAGAACTTCGACGCCGTGACGCGAGCGGGATTGTGGGACCTCATGGAAGGCGTGGGAGAGGTCACGAAGGGTGTGAGCGTCGTGCCGACCCCGGGACATACGCCCTTTCATCAGTCGGTCATGATCGAAAGCGGTGGCGAAGTGGCGTGCTACCTCGCCGATGCATGCCCGACGACCGCGCATCTCCCTCTCCCGTGGATCATGGGCTACGACCTGGAGCCGCTCGTGACTCTCGAGACGAAGCGGGGACTCTGGCAGCGGGCTCTTGCAGAGGACTGGCTGCTCATCTTCGAGCACGATCCGCGTACGCCGTGGGGTCGTCTCGACCCCGACTCCGACGTCCCCGCCCTCAAGGCGGAGTAGCCCCCCGGTCGGTCCCGGCACTCCCTGTTTTTGCCTATCTTCACGGCCATGGCAGACCCATCCAAGACGGCGGTCATCCTGAGTGGGGGAGTCCGCACCCCCATCGGGCGATTCCTCGGGGGGCTGAGCCCGCTTGCCGCGCCTCTTCTGGGCGCCGCGGCGATCCGAGCGGTGATGTCGCGGTCGGGGATCGACGTAGCCGAGGTGGACGAAGTCATCATGGGACACGTCGTGTCCGCCGGCGCCGGCCAGGCGCCGGCGCGGCAGGCCGCCATGAACGGCGGCGTACCTCCCACGATTCCCGCGCTCACGATCAACAAGGTGTGCGGCTCGGGCCTGAAAGCCGTGATGCTGGCGGCTCAGGCGATCAGGGCCGGCGACGCCCGTCTCGTCGTGGCGGGGGGCATGGAGTCGATGTCCAATGCGCCACACTACATTAGAGGCCTCCGGGAGGGCGTCAAGTTCGGAGACCAGACCGTCCAGGATGGACTTATTCTGGATGGACTGTGGTGCTCGTTCGGGGCCTGCCATATGGGAGGGCACGCCGAGTACACGGCTGCTAAGGCCGGGGTCACGAGGGCCGAGGCGGACGCCTTTTCCCTGCGCTCTCACCAGAAGGCCGTGGCCGCCATCGAAGAGGGCCGCTTCCGAGATGAGATCGTGCCAGTTGAGGTCCCCGGTCGTAAGGGGGTCACGGTCGTAGATACGGACGAGGGTCCCAGGGCGGACACATCGCTCGAGGCGCTCAGCAAGCTACGGCCGGCCTTCGTTGGGGACGCGCCCGAGGGCATCTCGGATCACGTCGTGACCGCCGGTAACGCCCCCGGGCTAAACGACGGCGCGGCAGCGGTGGTCGTCGCGTCACTGGAGTACGCACAGGCCCATGGGCTCGGCGTCGACGCATTAATCGACGGCTATGCCACGAGCGCCGTGGAGCCTCGCGATCTGTTTTTCGCACCGATCCAGGCGGTCGAGCGACTCATGCAGAAGGAAGGCAGGACAATCGACGACTTCGAGGTCGTAGAAGTCAACGAGGCCTTCGCCGTGCAGGCCATTGCGGACATGCGCGCCCTCGGCATGGACGAGAGCCGCGTAAACGTGAACGGAGGCGCCGTTGCGCTCGGACATCCAATCGGCGCCTCGGGGGCCCGTGTGCTCGTGACCCTGTTGCACGCGATGGAGCAGCGCGGCGCCGAGACGGGGTTGGCCACGCTGTGCCTCGGCGGCGGAAATGCCGTCGCGATGTCGGTCCAGAAGGTCTGAGCGGGTTCGGCCCGCCCTCCATGGAGCGACGGCCAATTCTCGACCGTGTCCTCAGGACTCGCGAGGGGCGCCTCCTGCTTGGTTGGCGCCTCACGCTGTTCGTGATGCTCACCATCACGGTTTCCGGCGTCGTGGGGCTCGTGATTCCGGCGGGCCTCCTCACGGGCTCTTTCGCGCTTCTGGTCGGCTCCGTCACCGCCGGCGTCGTGCTTCTGGCGCTCGACGGCCGAGACCCCGGCGCCCTGGGCTTCTACACGCGCGCTGGGGCTGCGTCGGAGACCGCGCTCGGCGTCCTGCTCGGGACCGCAATCGCGCTCTCCTTGGTTGCCGTCATTGCGCTGACTGGCGGAGTCCGATGGAGCACTCAGGACGGCTCGCTGATTGGCTGGCTGTCTGGCGCCCTGGGCGCGCTCGCGTTCCTTGCGATTCCGGCCGCCGCTGAAGAAGCGCTGCTCCGCGGCTATCCGCTGCAGGCAACAGCCGAGAAGTGGGGTCCGGTCGGCGCGCTTGCGCTGACGGCAGCGGTTTTCGGAGCGCTGCACTTGAGCAATCCGGGCGTGACGGCGCTCGGCACCGTCAACGTGATGGCCGCGGGCGTGCTCCTCGGCATCATCTATCTGCGTACAGCGAGCCTCTGGTGGGCCACCGGAGCGCACCTAGGCTGGAACTGGTCGCACGGGTACCTGGCGGACGTCCCGGTGAGTGGCCTCGAGTTGTTGGACGCCCCGCTCTACGAAGGCGTCATGCAGGGGCCGGCGTGGCTGGGCGGGGGTGGTTTCGGCCCGGAGGGGGGGTTGGTCGCCACTGCGGTCGTGGGCGGCGCCTCGGTATGGTGTTGGCGATCGAAGTGGCTACGACCGAGCGAGGCGGCCATCAGGGCACGCCCGCTCGCCATGATCGAAGAGGGAGGTTCATGAGTATCGAGCGCATCGTGGTAGTGGGTGCGGGCACGATGGGAAATGGGATCGCCCACGTCACCGCGCTACACGGCATAGCCACGACCTTGGTCGACGTGGACACTGGGGCGCTGGAGCGGGCCCTGGCCAGCATCGACCGCAACCTCGACCGCCAGGTCACAAAGGGCGTCGTCGACGAGGCCGCAAAGACAGCAGCGTTGGCGCGGATCGTGACGTCGCAGGACCTAGCTGTTGCCGCAGCGGAGGCGGATCTCGTCATCGAGGCCGCACCGGAGCGCGCCGAGCTCAAGTACACGATCTTCGAAACGATCGACCGCGCGGCACCGCGCGGCACGATCCTCGCCAGCAATACGTCCTCCATTTCCATCACGGAGATCGCCGCGCACACTGAGCGCCCAGAGGACGTCATCGGGATGCACTTCATGAACCCGGTGCCGGTGATGCAGCTCGTGGAGGTGATCCGGGGACTCGCCACCAGCGATGTGACCACCCGCAAAGTCGTCGAGCTCGCGGAGGCGCTGGGGAAGACACCCGTGGAGGTGAACGATTCGCCAGGCTTCGTCTCGAATCGCGTCCTCCTCCCCATGATCAACGAGGCGATCTTCGCCCTGATGGAGGGCGTGGCGACACCCGAAGCCATCGACACGGTCATGAAGCTCGGCATGAACCATCCCATGGGTCCGTTGGCGTTAGCCGACCTCATCGGCCTCGATACGTGCCTGAGCATCCTGGAGGTGCTGCATCGCGAGATCGGGGACGACCGCTATCGGCCCTGTCCGCTGCTCAGGAAGTATGTCGCTGCGGGCTGGTTGGGGCGGAAGACGGGTCGCGGCTTCCACGTGTACGAGTGACCGCCGGACCGATGGGACCCGCAAGGGATCCGATTGACGTGTTCGGCCTCATGTCCGAGGGGAGGCACGAGCAACTCGCATTCTGGTGCGAGCCCGAGAGCGGGTACCGAGGCATCATCGCGATTCACGACACGACGCTGGGACCGGCCCTCGGGGGGACGCGCTTCTGGAACTATGCCGACGAGCGTGCCGCGGTTCTCGATGCCCTGCGACTCGCGCGGGGAATGACCTACAAGGCGGCGATCGCGGGGCTCAGCATCGGCGGCGGCAAGTCGGTCATCTGGGGCGACAACAAGGCTACACGTCGCGAACCGATCTTCCGGGCACACGGTCGAGCGATTCAGAGCCTTGGAGGGCGTTATATCACGGCCGAAGACGTCGGTACGTCACCTGTGGATATGGAGTTCGTTCGCCGGGAGACTGAGCACGTCGTGGGCCTCCCGGGCCGCTCGGGAGACCCGTCACCGGTGACCGCATACGGCGTGTACCGAGGCATCAAGGCATGCGCCCGCATCGAGTATGGGAGCGACGCGCTGGAGGGGCGCCACGTCGCAATCCAAGGACTTGGGCACGTGGGCCAGCATCTTTGTGAGGACCTCGTGCAGGAGGGAGCCCGGCTTACGGTCACAGACATCGATCCCGAGCGCGTGAAGCGCGCCGTCGACACGTTCGGCGCCACCGCGGTCGAGGCCGATGCCATTTACGAAGTCGACGCGGACGTCTTCGCCCCCTGTGCGTTGGGAGCGGTCATCAATGACGACACGATCGGGCGGCTCAGAGTCGACATCGTAGCGGGCGCGGCGAATAACCAGCTCGCGCGGAGTGGTACCCACGGACTGGCTCTCCACGAAAGGGGCATCCTGTACGCTCCGGACTACGTGATCAACGCCGGCGGCCTGATCAACGTCTACGGCGAGCTGCGAGGCTGGTCGCTCGAGCAAAGCAAGGCGAAGGCGGGCGACATCTATGACACGCTATTGCATATCTTCGAGCTCGCGAAGTCCGAGGGACTCCCTACGGGCGAAGCGGCCGATCGGGTCGCCGAGGACCGAATCCTCGCGGCAAAGAACCTCCAACCTGCCGGCAAGCCATGATGGACCACCTGAGAGCGACCGACCCACAGATCTTCGACACGATCGTCAACGAGGCGAAGCGCCAAGGCGAAGGCCTCGAGCTGATCGCCTCGGAGAACTTCGTGTCCCGGGCCGTCATGGAGGCGATGGGAACGGTCTTCACGAACAAGTACGCCGAAGGGCTTCCCGGAAAGCGGTACTACGGGGGCTGCGAGCACGTCGACGTCGCAGAGGACCTGGCCAGAGACCGCGCCAAACAGCTCTTCGGAGCCGAGCACGTCAACGTGCAGCCACACTCTGGTGCCCAAGCGAACATGGCAGCCTACTTCAGCTTCTTGGAGCCCGGCGACAAGATCTTGGGGATGAACCTCAGCCACGGGGGCCACCTCACGCACGGCTCACCCGTCAACTTCAGCGGTCGCCTCTTCGACGTGGCGGGGTACGGCGTCACGGACGCGGAGGGCATCATCGACTACGATGCGCTGCGCGAGCAGGCTCGGGCCGTGCGGCCGAAGATGATCGTCGCCGGCGCGAGCGCGTACCCCAGGGTGATCGACTTCGAGGCGTTCGGTGAGATCGCCCGGGAGGTGGATGCCAAGCTCCTCGTCGACATGGCACACATCGCAGGGTTAGTCGCCACGGGGCACCACCCTTCGCCGATTCCGCACGCGGACGTCACCACGACGACGACGCACAAGACGCTACGTGGACCGAGGGGTGGCATGATCCTCTGCGGTGCGGAGCACGCCAAGGCGATCGACAAGTCGGTCTTCCCGTTCATGCAGGGGGGACCGCTCATGCACGTCATCGCGGCCAAGGCCGTGGCGTTCCTGGAAGCGCTTCAGCCGGACTTCGCGCTTTATTCGGCGCAGGTCATCGCAAATGCCAAGGCGCTGGGTGAAGGTCTCGCCTCGCATGGCTTCGGGCTCGTGAGTGGGGGCACCGACAACCATCTGCTGCTCGTCGATCTACGGAAGAGCCACGAAGACCTCACCGGCAAGGACGCGGAGGCGGCGCTCGAGGCCGCTGGCATCACGGTCAATAAGAACACGGTTCCGGGCGAGACCCGGTCTCCCTTCGTGACGTCGGGCCTGCGGATCGGCACGCCCGCGCTCACGTCTAGGGGAATGCGCGAGTCCGAGATGGCTCAGATCGCCGACTGGATCGCCGAAGTACTTGGTGCACCGGGCGATGAGGCGCGCACCATGGAGGTCCGCTCGGCGGTGCTGGGGCTTTGCCAGGACTTTCCCCTTTACGCCGAGTTGGTGACGGGTTGAAGGCCGGCGTTCACGGCTGTTCGTCCCAGGTTCAGGGAGACGGACCTGGCGAACGGCCTATCAGAGGCGCACATTTTGGCTTATGACCGATCTGCAGTTCGCCGACGAGGTCCTGGACCGACTCCAGGAGCGCAACCCGCGCTTCCACGCGCGCTCCTACATCTTCGTGCTTCAGGCGCTCCATTGGGTCATTCAGTCGCTCGATGCGCCGCGTCATGTGACCGGCAAAGAGCTGGCCGAAGGCGTGCGGGAGTTGGCGCTCGAGCGCTTCGGTCCCATGGCCCGCACGGTGCTCGAACACTGGGGCATCCACGTTACGGACGATGTGGGCCGCGTTGTCTTCGCGATGGTGGAGCAGGGAATCTTGGTCAAGCAGGATGGGGATCAGCCGGAGGACTTCGCCGACGTTTTCGACTTCGAAGAGGCCTTCGACCTGAACTACCCTTGGGAAGCGAGACCCTGAGACTCTCGATCTGCCGAGAGCGGGTTGACAGCTAAACAGATGGGAGGGGATGGAACATGGTGGAGCAAAGCGGATTCCCGCGATGTTTGAAGTGCGAGAGCGGAATCCTGTTGCCGCTCTCGGACTACGGTCGCGACGGCGCCCCGATTCGCTACAAGGCCTGGGTATGCTCGAGCCCCGAGTGTGGCTTCAACATCCGCATCGACAACGGCGAGATCACCATCGGTCGTACCATCGGGCAGAGCTACAAGTAGCAAGCGCCCTCGTGGGCGCCATCCCCCCGTCCGCTCGATCGAGCCGATGACCCGCGCACACCCGGCTCTTCGCCCATTCGCGCGCTACCACGTACCAGCCCCTACCGGCCCTGAGGCCATCGAGCACGACAGGCGCTCGATCGAGGTCGGCGTGCCGCAAGCGGTGCTCATGGAGAACGCCGGCAGGGCCGCGGCGGCCATTCTTCAACGGGTGTACCCGGAGGGCCGGGTCCTGGCGGTCATTGGCGGGGGCAACAACGGCGGGGGTGCACTGGTGCTGGTTCGGACGCTGCTCGCATGGGGCCGCGACGTGCGCGGCATCGTGGTAGCCGATCGGGGCGCGGGGGACGCAATACTCCACGGGTGGCCACTGCACCTCACCGTCGATGTGGACCTCGACGACGTGGGGTGGGCGTCGGAGATGGTCGCGGCTGCGGTGGTCGTCGACGGGGTTCTCGGAACCGGTGTGAGCGGCGCGCCGAGGGACCGCCAGGCAGGCGCCATCCGGCGGATCAACGCGAGCCACCGTCCTGTCCTTGCTATCGACGTCCCCTCGGGCGTTGACGCCACGACCGGCGCCGTCCCCGGGGAGGCAGTCGATGCCGACCTGACTGTCGCCTTTGGTGCACCGAAGCTCGGGACGCTCCTCCATCCGGCGCGGGCGCACGCGGGCCGGCTGGTGGCGGCCGAGATCGCGTTCGCTCCCTGGGAGCCCGGAACGACTGGCGCCATGATTACGACACCGGCCTGGGCGCGGGCGAGCCTGCCGCGACGCTCATCCAATACGCACAAGAAAGCCGTGGGGAGCCTCCTCGTCGCGGCGGGCGGCGTGGGCATGGCAGGCGCCGCGATCCTCGCCGCCCGCTCGGCGTTTCGGTCAGGCGCCGGGCTGGTTCGCGTGTGCTCCGTACCGGAGAATCGCGCCTCGATACAGGCGGCTCTCCCCGAGGCGATCTACGTCGATGCGTCCGATGCATCGGCGGTCGAGGGAGCGCTGGCGGAGAGCGACGCCGTGGCTGCCGGTCCCGGTCTCGGCACGGCGATTGCCGCAATCGACCTTCTCGCGATGCTTTTGGATGGGCCGAGGCGTCCGACCGTGCTCGACGCCGATGCCCTCAATCTGGCCGCCGCTGGAGCCGTGGATCTGGCGGCGGTAGCGCTTCGGCGGCCGCTCCTGATCACGCCGCACCCCGGGGAGATGGCGCGGCTGATGGGTCCAAGTGAGGCCGACCCCGCCACTTCCGCGCGCCATGCGGCTGAGCGGTTCTCGTGCACGGTGCTGCTCAAGGGGGCGCCGTCACTCGTCGCATCCCCCGAGAACGGGCTCCTCGTCGACACTCAAGGCTCTTCGGATCTCGCGGTCGCCGGGATGGGCGACGCGCTGACGGGTGTCTGCGGGTCGCTCTTGGCGCAGGGACTCGACCCGGTGAAGGCTGCGGCGGTGGGGCTATACTGCACCGGTCGTGCCGCGCGCCTGGCTGGCCGCGGGGTGGCGCTCACCCCTTCGGACGTCATTCGCTGGCTCCCCGATGCGATTCGGGAAGAAGGAGACGCCGCCAATGAGCTCGACCTCCCGTTCGTGACGTATGACGATGGCCCGGCCCGCTGACGGATGACGAAGAAGCAGAGGCGTGTCGCGCTCGGTCCAGGAGCGGAGTTCGACATGATCCGCGCCTTCACTGCGGGCGATGCGCATCTTCCTCCGGAGGTTCGGGTGGGGCCCGGCGACGACGCGGCGGTCCTTCAGGGAGGTTGGGTCGTCAGCTCTGATATATCGGTAGAGGACGTACACTTTCGGCGAGCCTGGCTCTCCGATTCAGAGATCGGATACCGGGCCGCAGCGGCGGCGCTCTCCGACCTGGCGGCCATGGCGGCCACGCCGGTAGGGCTAATCGTGTCGATGGCCGTGCCGCGCACGGGCGTGGACGTTGCGGCCGTGCAGGCCGGGGTGCGTGAGGCCGCCGCTTCGGTCGGCGCCTCGGTCATCGGAGGTGACCTTTCGCGCTCACCGGGTCCGCTGATGATCGACGTGGTGGTGCTGGGCTGCACGGCCTGGCCGGTCCTGCGTGACGGGGCGGAGCCGAACGACGAGGTGTGGGTCACGGGATCGCTGGGAGCAAGCGCGGCTGCCACCCGGGCCTGGATGGTGGACGAAGAGCCCACGGCTGCGCCTCGCGAAGC
>JAOTVA010000225.1 GCA_029863645.1 Gemmatimonadota bacterium | reverse complement strand
GGAAACTCCCCCGACGGGATTGACTGGCCGTCGAGGCGGGTATCGATGATTCTCCCGTCGTAGTAGGCCATCCCCCCGAGCTGCGGAGTCCAGAGCGACCAGTAGAGCTCCGACGACGGGATGGGCTCCAACAGCCATCCCATGGCGATGACGGAGAGGCCCGCGACGACGGACACCGCGAGTCCGCTTGCGTCGGACGCCCGCGTCCGGCGCAAGCGATCGAGCACGACATGGTGGAGGTATACTCCGAGCGCGGCGCCAGAGGCGTTCCAGACGAGGTCGCCGAGCGCGGGCTGTCTCCCTGGCACCAGGAGCTGGGCGCTCTCCACGCCGAGGGAGAGCGCCAACCCCACAGCGGCAGCACGTAGCGGGGCATTCTTCGTACGCGCCATGAGGACCCCGAGCGGAACGAAGAGCAACATGTTGAGGATCGCGTCGGCGCTGCCCTGAGCCCCACACAGGAGGCAAAAAGCCGGACGATTGAACAGCTCGAGGCTAGGGGTTGGCACCAACGTCATTACGAGGAGTGTTACGAGCCACGCCGTGGCGGCGGCGCGTCGAATGATTCTTTCGGAGCCTGGCAGCGGGACCTCCTGGGACCGGATGCCACTCAAGCTCGCTGTGGCGCTCACCCGCTGTCATCCCCGGGGTTCGCGTTGCCATTCGCAGGCCGTACGGCGATGATTTGCAGACTCCGCCGTGAGTCGCCATCCCTTCTGGGCTCTAACAAGGAGATGGGCGAGACCCGCCGTGAGCCTCACAATTGAGCCGGTAACACCCGAGGCCGAGGCCGAGTGGGACGATTTCGGACGCCGACAGACAGCCTGGACGCCCTACCACGCCTACTGTTGGAGCCGAGTCATCGCGGAGGTGCACGGGCACCAGTGCTTCTATCTGGGCGCGCGCGGTGAAGACGGCACGCTAAGGGGTGTGTTGCCCCTCGTACAGGTGCGGAGTCGGCTCTTCGGCCATTACCTCATGTCCATACCCTTCGTGAATTACGGAGGCCCGCTCGGTGACGACGAATCGGTGACCGCTCTCGTCGAGGAGGCGGTGCGCCTATCGGATGCACAGAAGGTGGACCTCCTGGAGCTCCGCGCTGCCGCGGCCCTGCCGCTCGACCTGTCTGTCTCCCACCGTAAGATCACTGTGCTCCTAGATCTCCCGAAGGGCGATGCAGAGCCGCTTTGGGAGGGATTGAAGGCGAAGGTGCGCAGCCAAGTGCGACGCCCGATGAAAGAGGGCGTCGAGGTTCGTTTCGGTGCGGATCAGCTCGACGGCTTCTATGAGGTGTTCGGTCGGCACATGCGAGACCTTGGCACTCCAGTCCAGCCGAGGCGCTTCTTCGCGCGACTGAGTGAGGCGTTGGGGGAACAGATGTGGATCGGGTGCGCATATCTGGAGGGCCAGCCAGTCGCGGCCGGTGTGGGATTCCGCTGGGCCGACAAGTTCGAGCTCGTGTGGGCGTCCGCCTTACGGGAATTCAATCGTATCGCCCCGAACATGCTACTCTACTGGCGCTTCTTCGAGCGGTGCGTCGAGGATGGCGCCGAGATCTTCGACTTCGGGCGGTGTACGCCTGGGGGCCGGACCCATCGCTTCAAGTCACAGTGGGGCGGGCGGGACGCGCAACTCTGGTGGTACCAGCACGGGCCGAAGTCCGGTGCCGGAACCCCGTCTCCCGATTCTGGACCCCTCTCCCTGGGTCCGAAGGTGTGGCGGAAGTTGCCGGTGCGGATCGCCAACATGTTGGGTCCCAGGATCGTGAGGTTCATCCCCTGAGCGCCCGGTGCTGAGGCGACAGCTTCCGGTCTATTCGCCGGTGGACGCGAGCGCGATAGCGAGGGGCCTGCTCGCCGCCTGCGCGCCGCGATCTGGTGAGGCGCTCAGCGCGCGATTGAGCGAGGCTCTGAAGACCCGGTACCACGCGAGGGCGGTCCTGCTGACCGATTCGGGGACCTCGGCTCTCCGGCTCGCGATCGCAGGTGCTACCGAGGAGGGCGACCGGTCCGTGGCCTTGCCGGGGTACGGCTGCTACGACCTGTCGACAGCGGCCGAGGGCGCCGGCGCTCAGGTTGTCCTGTACGATCTCAGCCCGCGAGACCTGGGGCCGGATCCGGCCTCCCTCGAACGTCTCCGCCGGATCGGTCCGACCGCCGTCGTGGTGGCCCACCTCTTCGGGTACCCGGTGGACGTGCAGTCGGTGCGGGACGCACTTCCGGGAGCGATCCTCATCGAGGACGCGGCCCAGGGTGCCGGCGGCCGTCTCGGAGGGCGCCCCCTCGGCTCGCTCGGGTCAGTCTCCGTACTGAGCTTCGGGCGGGGAAAGGGCATGACCGGCGGAGGCGGGGGCGCCTTGCTCGGACTCGATGACGTAGGCGTGCGGATCGTCGAGCGGGCGCGCGAAGCCATCGGGGGAACGGTCAGCGGAAGGGGATTCAGGCAACTCCTTCAGACGGCCGCGCAACTCGTGTTTGGGCGACCCGAGCTGTACGGGATCCCGTCCCGCCTACCCTTCCTGCACCTTGGTGAGACCGTTTACCATCCTCCGTGGCCGCCGCGCGGGCCGACGATCGCGTCCTTGGCGGTGCTCGAACATATGATGCCGGAGTCCGATAGGGAGGTGGAGGTGCGGCGCGGCCACGCCGCACGCCTGGAACGCTCCGTCGCGGAATCTCGGCACGTCCGTGCCGTGGAGCCACTTCGGGAAGGGCGCCCCGGCTACCTCCGACTCCCCGTGCTCCTTCGAGACGGCACGACGACGGGTGGCGCGCTGCGGGGGGTCGCCGGCCTCGGCGTCACGGGCATGTACCCTAGCACGCTCGCCGCCCTTCCCAGCCTGGCGCCCTTCAGGATCGGAGCGGAGGTTCCGATACCGAATGCCGAGGCCCTGACCCGAGCGCTCACAGTGCTCCCCACGCATCGCCTTTTGGCCTCGTCCGATTTCGACGCGCTAGAGGCTTGGCTGACGTCCGGAGGGCCGGACAACAAAGGTGTGGTATCTGGATGACCGTTTTCGCACATTGGAAGGGCTGTCGACTCGAATCGCCGCGCGAGCGACGAGATTCCTCCCGAGCGACGCTTGAGACTCCGCGAACATCAGAAGCCCCCCTGGGCAGTTGACGAGGTCCGTAATGCCGCCGCAATACATCCTGGGCGTCTCGGCGTTCTATCATGACAGCGCCGCTTGCCTGCTCCGCGACGGGGAGATCATCGCCGCTGCTCAAGAGGAGCGCTTCACCCGCGAGAAGGGCGATGCTTCTTTCCCGGCAAACGCCGTAGAGTTCTGCCTTCGAGAAGGCGCCATCGAAGCCGCCGATCTCGCCTACGTCGGCTTCTACGACAAGCCCCTCCTCAAGTTCGAGCGGCTTCTCGAGTCGTATCTCAGCGTCGTCCCGCGGGGCTTCCGCCAGTTTCTCGTTGCCGCTCCGGTCTGGATGAAGGAGAAGCTGTTTCTGGACCGCGAGATACGGGCGGGGCTTCCGGGGTACGAGGGCGAGCTCCTATACGCGGAGCATCACCAGTCCCATGCCGCCAGCGCGTTCTTTCCGTCGCCGTTCCGAGAAGCCGCGGTCCTGACCATCGATGGAGTGGGCGAGTGGGCCACGGCATCCTGGGGCGCGGGAGAGGGCAACAGGGTCGAACTGGTCAAGGAAATACATTGGCCGGATTCACTCGGT
>JAOTVA010000224.1 GCA_029863645.1 Gemmatimonadota bacterium | reverse complement strand
GAAGTCCGGCAAGTACCTCGCCACAGGGTCCGAAAGGTCGAAGTGCCCCTCTTCGAGCAGTATCATCGCCGCTACCGCGGTGACTGCCTTTGTCATCGAATAGATGCGGAAGAGCGACCGGTCCGTCATCGGTGTGCCGGACGTGAGGTCCTGCACGCCGACCGCTTCGAGATAGGCCACCTGGCCGCCCCGTGCGACCCCGACGACCGCGCCGGCGATCCGGCGCTCGGCGACCGCCGAAGCCAGCAGCGTCGACACCTCACCCAGCGGTGCGGCAGCCAGCCCGGCGGCAGCCGGTGAGACGCGGGGCAGGACCTCTTGTGCGCTCACGGCAGACGCGCACAGCAATGTGCAGACAAGGGCCTGTTGGATTTTCCGCATCTGGCGCTCCGGGCAGCGGGTGGGGAACGACGATACTAGGAGCGCGCGACCCCGCCGTCTATGCGGGTGGTACTGCTCCCGGATCTGCTATTCCCCCGTCGAGAACCAGGTTCACCGCGGCCAAAAGCTCCTCCGGATCGATAGGTTTTCGGAGCGTCTTGGTTGCGCCGAGCATGTGGGCCATGTCGAGCTGATCTTCCCCAGTACCGGAGATCGCGATGATGCCAGGGCGCGGAGTGAAGTCGCGAAGGATCGTGATGAGCTCCAGACCGTGCACGTTGCGCATTTGCAGGTCGGTGACGACGACCTCGATACCCTTGCCCCCGTATCCTTCCAAGGCTTCGTCGCCATCGCTGGCTTCGACGACCTGGTGACCCGCGCGTTGAAGGATCGTGCGCAGGACGACGCGGTCCAATTCCTCGTCGTCGACGATGAGTACGGTTGCCAAGGGCTCCGCTCAGTCGGGGTAGGGCGCCGTTGTACGACGCTAAGGGTACTGGAGCATCGTCGAGTGAGTCAAACTTGAAATGTCCCGCGAACGACCCGAAAACGGAAGCGCAATGTCGGTGGAAAACCGACACCCGGCGGCGCTTAGCATGACGAGGCAAGGAGCCGATCGGGGCGCGTTGCACGCAGGGGCACCGCCCGCTAAGTACCAAGGACCGCGACGGCTGCACCGAGATGGCTCCACGGTGACGAGGACCACGCTCTGAAGCACGAAACCCAAAGAGAACCAGGCGCCGAGGGCTGGGACCGCTACGCGTGGATCGCCGCGCTCGCGATCGTGGGGTTGGGCTTCGCGCTTCGTCTGACCGGCCTCTCCGAGTATTGGGTGAATCCCGACGAAGGCATCTACTACTCGACACTGACCCGCGTCTCTTCTCGCGAATTCTGGGCCGAGGTCATGGCGAATGCTCATCCGCCGGCCTTCTATGTACTGCTTCGCGGTCTCGGCGCCCTGACATGGGACTTCGTGTGGCTTCGGGGCGCGTCCGTGATCTTCGGCACGGTCGCGATCTGGATCTTCTGGCTCGTGGGCCGCGAGGTGGGCGGGAAGGGGTGGGCGGGCTGTGCGTCCGGCCTGGTCGCCGCAGGTCTGCTAGCGGTGAACGGGGAAGCGATCGTCCTCTCCCAGGTGCTGCGACCCTACATGCTGCTCGTCGCGCTTCTCGGGGCCGCGCTGTATCACCTCCTGAGGTACCGGGAGGAGCCGACCGACCGACACCTCGTGGCGTACGTGGTCTTCACGAGCCTGGCCCTGCTGAGCCACTACAGCGCGGCGCTTGGCTTCGGCGTGTTCCTATCCTTGGCTGCCTACTACCATCTCACTGAGAGCATAGACCCCCGCTCTTCGAGAAGACTCGCCATAGCCAGCGCGATTCCGGCGGTCTGTTTCCTGGCGCTGTTTCTGCTGCATCTCCGCGCCTCGATGAACAGCTACATGATCTATCTGGCCTTGGCCCCCGACGGGTGGCTCAGCGAGTGGCTCGTGGCGTCGCCCGCAGACGTCTGGAAGAGCCTCGTGACCTTCCAGACGTTTCAACTCCCTGGGGCGTTTCGGGCCCGCTCGGCCATCTTGCTGCTGGCCGCCGTATGCGTGTCCGCGTTCAGTCGGGATCGACGCGTTTCGGTGCTGACGGGTGGCGCTTTGCTTCTCGCCGTACTGGCCTCGTACGCAGGGCTGTACCCCTTAGGGCCCACGCGCCACAACGCCTGGCTGGTGGTCTTCACGTTCCCTGCTGTCGGCTGGTTGGTCGGCCGCGTCGTCGACCGCGGGCGAGTCGCCGCCCTGGTGGCCAGCGGGGCCGTCGTGGGCGCGTTGATTCTCGGGGGGCCGATCGAGACCGCGTTAGGTGGCTACCCGCCGGCGGGGAGTACGGCGGAGGAGCGTGCGATTCGGCGGGACGATCTCCAGCCTTTCCTGGTAGAGCGGTTAGGCCCGACCGGAGAGCATCGGATTGTGCTGATGAGCTTTCAAACGTTCAACCTGCTCATGCCGCTTTACGCCACCGAGCGCCAGGAGCTCATCGCGGGATCACGCCCCGACGTGTTCGCTTTCCCCTACGGCTCCCGGGATGTGGTCGTCGTGGGACAGTGGGATTGGGCGGCGTGGGCCGACGTCGGGGTGGTAATTAACGCACTTCCCACCCGGCTGCCCTCGATTGCGGGCAATCGCCCGGACGAGATCCTGCTTGTCGCCGGGGGATGGGAATCCAACCTGTTCGGCGAGGCCCTCCAGGTGGGCTCGAACGGCTGGTACGGCGACGTGACCGTTGTGTCTGGGACGGACCTGCTCGGTCGACCCGTCACGAGGTTGATGGCGTTCGACCTCGACGTGTCGACGCTCTTGGGGCTGTGAATGGCGGACCTGGACCTGCGCAGCATCACGGCCCGCTTGGAGGCGAACGCCGACGTCTTCCGAGCGCTCGTGTCTGGCGTGGGAGACGGGCAGGCTCGCTGGAAGCCGGAGCCCGACCAATGGTCCATCCTCGAGGTGGTGGCGCACCTGGCGGACGAGGAGGTCGAAGACTTCCGTAGCCGTGTGGACCGAACACTCCACAGACCCGACGCCCCGTGGGATCCGATCGACCCGCAGGGCTGGGCGATAGAGCGACGCTACAACGAGGGGAGCCTTGCCGAGTCACTCGACCGCTTTCTCGTGAGCCGCGCGGAGTCCGTCGCCTGGCTCGAAGGGCTGGACGCGCCGGACTGGACCCTCGCGCACGAACACCCTCGCTTCGGTCCCATCCGCGCGGGCGACCTGATGACCTCGTGGCTCGCACACGATCAGATCCACATACGCCAGATCAATCGGCTGCAAAGGGAGTTTCTCGTCGCGTCGCTCTCGGGCTACTCGCCCGACTACGCGGGCCGCTGGTAGCGCCGAGCCGGCACCCCCACTGTAAGCGCCTGGACTGAGGCGGTAGAATTCCGTCCGCGGATTGATGGACGACGGAGGGAACCATGTCACTACGAATCAACGATGTCGCACCCGATTTCAGCGCGGACACGACTCAGGGTCCGATCAACTTCCATGAATGGATCGGCGATGGCTGGGCGCTGTTGTTCTCGCATCCTAAAGACTTCACGCCGGTGTGCACCACCGAGCTCGGTGCGGCGGCCGCGCTCGAAGGGGACTTCGCGGCGCGCAACTGCAAGCTCATTGGGATCAGCGTCGACGGCGTGTCGGACCACGTCGCTTGGTCCAAGGACATCGAGTCGTCCCAGGGGCACGCCGTGAACTACCCGCTCATCGGCGATCCCAAGCTCGAGATCGTGAAGGCGTACGACATGCTACCGGCAGACGCGGGTG
>JAOTVA010000069.1 GCA_029863645.1 Gemmatimonadota bacterium | reverse complement strand
AGCCCGAAGCTGAGCGCGCATCCCATCGAGCCGACCATGTAGAGTTGGTTGTCCCTGTCCCCCACGTCGTAGAGCTCGCGTCCTGTGTAGCCGGTGGTCGCCACGAGCACGTCCGATTCGGCCGTCCCGGCCTGCACGGCCTCCAGCATGTCACGCCGCGAGTGTCGGGGGCTCTTCCTTTCCGCAGGGGTAGCGAGCGTCTGTTTCGGTTGCTGTACGGACGTCAGCGTCCACGGCTCGACCGTGCCTTTCCGCATCACGAGCGCGTACGGACGTCCGTGCTCGTTCATGTGGGCGACCGCCCGTTCGAGGCACGGATCGATCTGCTCGGTCTCTTCGGGGAAATACTCCCAAGGGATGTCCAGCAGCTCCAGGAGGGGAGTGGTGATGGCGCCCATGAGCTCGTGCTGGGGCTCGTCCTCGGGTCCGCCCGGCTCTCCCCGCAGCGTCGTGATCAGGAGCAGCGGGATCCGGAACGTGTGCGTGAGCGAGGTGAGGGGGTTCAGGGAGTTGCCCAGGCCCGAGTTCTGGTGCATGACGACTCCCCGCAGCCCGCCGATCTCCGAGCCCGCGACCATGGCGATCGCGTCTCCCTCGTTCGCCGCCCCGATGTAGGTCAGCTCCGGGTGGTCGAGGACGTAGTTGATGAACGGCGTGAGGTAGGAGCAGGGCACACCGGAATAGAGGTGGAAGCCGCTTTTGAACGCGCGCGTGATGAAGCTTTCGGCACTGATCATGTGCCTCTATTCGAAATCCCCGGCTGCGAGGATGTCGTCCAGGCTGTCGACGTCCAGCCAGTGGCCCGTGTTGTAGAGTACCCTGACCTTCTCTCCGCAACGGACGAGCCGGTCCAGCAGGGTCGGTATCGTGGCAGCCTGCCCGTCAGGGCCCGAGCAGATGTCGGCGACCATCTCCCTGAACCGTGGAACGGCCTCCTTCGCCACCTTGAGAATCCCCATCCACTCTCCGTGGATCCGGTCCTCGGCGAGCTCGTCCCCGATTCCTTCGAGAAGCACCTCGCTGTAGAACGCATTCCGGGTGTTCGGCATCGAACAGCTCACGTAGTCGGCTTCGCGTGCCCGGTTGACGCTCTCCATCCAGTTGGTGTCGACCGCGATCGCGAAGTCGCTGTCCGTCTCCGCCAGGGCCTCGAGGACGTACTTGCGGAAGAGCACGTCTCCGTACGAAACCAGGATCCCCTCGTCCGACTCGCTCGAAGCCTGGAGCGCGAGATGGAGCGAATAGAGCTCGCCGGTCGTCGCGTAGTCGTCGTTGTCGACGTACGTCAGCTCCGGTAGCGCCACGGCCTCCTTGCGGTAGCCCCTGACCACCGTCACGTCCGAGATGCCTCGAGCCTGATACGTTGCCACGATGTGCGACAGGAGAGGCTCGCCACGTACCTTCACCATCGCCTTGGGCTTGTCCGCGGTCAGCTCGCCGAGCTCGACGCCCCTGGAGGCGGCGAGCACGATGGCTCTGAGATCGACGCTCTGCTCGGGCAGGTAGAGCCGCTCGGCGATCTCCAAATCGGACGCTCCTTGCAGGCGGAAGACCTCCCTCACAGGAGCGATGCGCTCCTCCACTTCGAGCAGGTTCTGCTCGCGAGCGATGGTGGCCGCCGCCTCCTGCATCGCGGTGACCGACGCCCTCAGGATGTGATTCGCCCAGACCACGATGGAGAATCCATGGTCGCGGAAGACCTCCGTCGGGGTCCGGTAGTACTTCGTCGGAACGATCACGACCGGGCTGCGGTCGCCCCACTCACGCTTGAACTCGAGGATCTCGTCTGCGACGGTGGCGGCGCTGTGGATCAGGATCGCGTCCGCGCCGGCCGAGTAGTACGCCTCGGCTCGCTTGAGCGCCTCGCCGAGCCCCCACCCCGCGATGAGCGCCTCGACACGCGCGACTACGACGAAATCGTCATCGTGCTGGGCGTCCTTGCCTGCTTTGATCTTCCCGGCGAACTCGTCGATGTCGGCGAGCTGCTGGCGGTGACCACCGATGAAGCTGTTCGTCTTGGGGAAGAGCTTGTCCTCGATGCACACCGCCGAGACACCGCGTTGCTCCAACTTGCGGACGAGCCGCTGCATGTTGTTGAAGTTCCCGTAGCCCGTGTCCCCGTCCAGCATGATCGGGATGCTGGTGGCGTCGGCCATGAACTCCACCATCTCCAGCACCTGTGTCCAGCTGGCTTCGTTGTTGTCCCGCACCCCGTATTGGGCGGACAGGCAGAGTCCACTGGCCCACAGGCCCTTGAATCCCGCTTCTTCCCCGATCTTCGCGCTGAGCCCGTTGTGCGCCTCGATCAGGAACTCGACCTGGTCCGAGCGCAGGAGTGCGCGGAACTGGCCGTGCCTGGTGGAGGGTTGCCCCGGGCCGGCGGGAGGGTCGACCGGTTTCCGGACCGAGGTAGTCTGACTCATGGGTACGTTTCGTGGAGTTCTTGGAAGATGACTGCGTAGATTTCTAATGTAGTAAGCAGGGCATTTGGGTAGCGAGGACCTCATGGTGCTGGGTGGGGGCGCCTTGCAGGCCGTTCGTCCCCCCCGTCTCATCACCAGAGCAGGCATCGTGAAGATACTACTGGCGAGTCAAATCTCCCCTCGGGCGCGGGCGACCCTCGCGTCGCGCCACGAGCTCGTCGATGCCGTCGGGCGGCCGGAGGGAGAGCTCGAGAAGCTGATCGTCGGTTGTGACGCGCTCGTGTTCAGGAGCGGTGTGCAGATCACGGGGCCGGTGATGGAGCGCTCCGCGGAGCTCCGGCTGGTCGTCAGGGCCGGTTCCGGCATCGACAACATCGACTTGGGCTACGTGGAGGCGCGGGGGCTCCGGTTGGTCAGAGTCCCCGGGCCGGGCGCACAGGCCGTCGCGGAGATGACCTTTGCCCTGATCCTGGGGCTCGCGAGGCAGATGATGATCGCGGACCGGGCATTGCGCGAAGGACATTGGATCAAGAACCAGGTCCGGGGCCGCCTGCTGCAGGGCAAGACCCTCGGCGTCTACGGAGCGGGCAACATCGGCCTCAAGGTCGCTCAGATGGGAGCGGCTTGGGGGATGCGGGTGTTGGCCTGTGTCGCGAATCCCACCCCGGAACGAGCCAGGGCCTTCGCGGAGCTGGGCCTCGAGCTCGAGGCGGGTGACGCGCTCCTCTCCGAGTCCGACTTCCTGAGCATCCACGTCCCTCTGACCGAGGCCACGACGCGCCTGATCGGTCGCTCGGAGCTCACGAAGATGAAGCCCGATGCCTTTCTGGTGACGCTCGCCCGGGGCGGGGTGGTCGACGAGGACGCCTTGTTCGAGGCATTGGAGGGCGGCAAGCTTGCGGGCGCGGGGCTGGACGTGCACGAGCGCGAGGGAGAGGGTGCGGTCTCGCGGCTGGCTCCCTTGCCGAACGTGATTCTCACCCCGCACATCGGCGCGACGACCTCGGACACCCAGGACATCATCGGCGAGAAGATCGTCGAGATCATCGACGGGTTCGGATCCGAGTAGAGCCGGGACTTTCCCGCGCGAGCTCGTGCGCTGTCACCGCACGAGCAGAACACCGACGATGGAGGAGCGGACGCCGACCAGGCTCCGCACCATCCGATTGAGCGCGATCGACGAGAAGATGACGACGCCCATGACCGCGATGCCGACCCCGTTGGCTCCCCACGTGTTCGCGAGGATGCTCACGAGCGGCGCGACCACGACCAGCGCCGCGCCGTAGACCTTCAGGCAGGCACGCTCGTTGCCGCTCATAGACAAGAGTGGGATCACGGGGCCCACGGATGCCGTCACGAGCTGCGCGCTCCCCAACATCAGCAGCAACGGGTAGCCCGCGACGAACTCCGGGCCGAAGAGCCCCAGGGCCCAGCGTCCGAAGATCCAGAAGCCCGCGAGCGCGGCCACCGAGACGGAGAAGGACAGGAGCGTCGCCTGCTTCACGAACGCCTGCAGGCCCTCCTGGTCCCCGGCGGCCAGGGCCTGTGACGAGCGAGGGTACGCGAACGCGTCCACCGCGAACAGGACGAACGCGATGAGCGAGGCGATCCGGTACGCGATGGTGAAGACCGCGATCTCCTCCGTCGACAAGTAGAAGCCGGCGACGATGATGCTCAGCTCGGGCAGGTAGTCCCGGAACAGCGACACGACCAGGAGGGCCACGGCCGTGCGCGTCCAGAGTCCGACCTGGTAGGTCGGAGTCACGCCGCACACTTCGCGCCTCAGCGAGCCCCCCACGGCCGCCAGCAGCACCGCCAGGGCGGCGGCCATCGCTCCCGCCTGGAGCAGCATGACGCCGGCAACGGACACGTCCCGTCCGAGCCACCAGAAGAGCGCCACCGCCGCCAGGAAGAGAGCCGGGCGGAGCACCTGGTTGGGGATGAACGTGGCGCGGAACCAGGAAAAAGACAGCGCGAAGCCCTGCAGGATTCCACAGGCGGCCATGATGGGTACGGCGGCGAACGCGATCACCATGGGCCACGGGTCCGCGCCAGACGCCGTCTTCAGCAGGTAGGCGGCGCCCCCACCGATCACGGCCGCCGCGGCTCCCAGCCCCATCACGGCTTTTCCCGAGAAGCCGACGAAGCCTCGAATGGCTCCCCGGTCCTCGAGGGCGACGCCTTCCCCGATGAACCGAGGGGAGGCGCTGTTGAACCCCAGCCCGGCCAGGCGCGCGACGAGGATGCACCAGGAGTACGCGAGCAGGTAGCTGCCCATGTCCTCGGCGCCGAGCCAGCGCGCCAGCACCCATTGGGTGAGGAGGGCGAGCACCGCTCCGGAGACCCGGCACGCGAAGATGAAGCCGGAGCCCCGGACCAGCTGCACGATCCCCTTGTCGAGCCGCGCGAGCAGGCCTTTGCCGATCGCCGTCACTCGGTCGTGGCGCCCCGCACCAGGCCGGACAGCTCGGGGAACCTGTCTCCCATGGCCCCGAGAACGCGTGCGTTGGACCCCCCGTCCCGATGCAGGTTCATCCTGCGTTGCGTGGCGGCCCACGCCGTCAGAGATGCGGCATCGGGCTCGACACCCTCCAGGAGAGCGTCGAGGGCTTTCATGAGCTCCGGACCCGTCTGACACACAGGCCCGACCGCGATCTCTGTCGGATCGAACGTCAGCGCACGGCTGCTCGTGCGGAATTCGTCCAGGTCCGGCAGGTAATGGATGATCGGCTTCTCGAGAAGCATGTAGTCGAAGATGATCGACGAGTAGTCGCTGATCAGTACGTCGGTGGCAGGGAGAAGGCTGTAAATATCGATCCCCTGGGGCAGCTCCGTCACGTGCGCGCCGGTGGCCTCGAACGACGCCCGATCATCGGGGTGGAGCTTCAGGAAGAAGCTGCCGTTGCGCGCCTGCATGAGGCGGTCCACTTCCCCCCAGTCCAGGTCGAGAAACGACTTGCCGCTGTCGCGGTACGTCGGCAGGTAGAAGAACACGAATCGGCCGGCCTCGACCGCGTTCCGGAACGAACCCGGCCAGTCCCGCGCCGCGGCAGGCTCGTCCGCAGCGTCCCGGAAGAGGATGTCGTTTCTCGGGTACCCGGTGATCACGACGGTTGCCGGCTTCAGCGCAAACGCGCGCTCCGTGATCTGCGCGGTTTCCGGCGAAGTGGCGATGATGAGGTCCGGCCGGTCGACGTGCCACGGCATCATGATGGAAAGCGCGAGGCGCTCCGGGAGCGTACCGTGGAAGAGTCGGTAGTACCGGCTCCTGGGGTTGTCGATGTCCCGCTCGAAGGACTTGAGGGGGACCCCGCTCCATAGGTTGACCTTCCGCGCGGATCGCGACGTCCAGAAGTTGACGTCCTTGCAGAAGTTGTCGAAGAGGTAGAGGCCGGCTCTCAGGCAGGCAGCCAGTCCTCGGGCGGACCAGATGTGATGCGCCTCGTACCCGTCCGCCCGCAACCTTCTTACGATGTCCCCATCACGGCTGATCCACACCAACCGGACGGAGCTCGAGACCGCCTCTTGGCAGTAGACGAAGAAGGCCGCGGCGTTGTCCGCGAAGCGATGTCCACCCCACGAGCCGAAGACCCACAGGTCGGGTCGGCGGGGCACGAAGCCCGACAACAAGTACAGGGCGAACAGGGCAGGCCTCGCCAGCAGGGCCCCGAGGTAGGCGAGGTAGCGCTGGAGCGCTTTCATCTGGGTCGCTCTCGGATGACCTGTTCGATCGTCTGGATTCCGGTCAGGGTCTGACCACGTGTCCAATATGGTACTGCGGGTGGTCCACGTGCTGCGGGCTCCGAAGGGCGGGGCGTTCAGGCACGTCTGCGACCTGGTTCGGGGTCAGGCGGAGCGAGGTCACCAGGTCGGTCTCGTATGTAGCACGGAGGCGGACGAAGCTGCAACGGACATGGTGTTCGCCGAGTTGACGGACGTCTGCGCGCTCGGCATCCACAGGATTCCGATGAAGAGGCTCCCGGGTTGGTCCGACGTCCGGGCGGTCAGGAGCCTGGGAGAAGTGTGTCGGGAGGTCGGCGCCGACGTCATGCACGGGCACGGCGCGAAGGGCGCGGCCTACGTTCGGCTGTTGGCCTCAGCCGCCGGGGCGAAGGCCGTCTACACGCCGCACGGTGGATCCCTTCACTACTCGTGGCGGTCGGCGGCCGGCGCGGTCTTCCTCGGACTCGAGCGACTGCTGGAGACCAGGACCGATGGGATACTCTTCGAGAGCGAGTACGCGCGTCGCACGTACGAGCGGAAGATCGGTGCCGTGAAATGCCTCCATCGCGTGGTGTACAACGGACTGCACGAGGACGAGTTCACACCGGTCGGTAGCGGATCCCGGCAGTACGACTTCGTCTTCGTCGGCGAGATCAGGCGGCTCAAGGGGATCTTCGTGCTGCTCGACGCCATGGTGCGACTGCGGGGGGAGGGGCGCACGCCCTCGCTGCTCATCGTCGGATCCGGACCGGACGATGCGACGCTGCGCTCGCGCATCGATGAGCTCGATCTCGGTGACGCGGTCACTCTGTCGCCCCCGATTCACCCGGCGAGGGACGCGTTCGCGCTCGCTCGGTGCGTCGTGACGCCCTCTTTCGCCGAGTCGCTTCCCTATATCGTGCTCGAAGCGGTCGCGGCGGGGGTCCCGCTCCTGGCCACGCGGGTCGGAGGCATACCGGAGATCTTCGGTCCCCTCGCCGACTTTCTGTTGCCGCCCGGCGACGCGGGCGCGCTGGCAGGGGCCATGGGTGAGGCCATGTCGAACCCGGGGGCCGCCATGGACCGAGCGGATAGGGTGCACGCCCATGTGAAGCAACACCTCAGGGTCGCTCAAATGGTGAACGCGGTCGTCGACTTCTACGAGGAAGTGCTCGGCTCGCCTCGGTCGGGCAACGGCTAGACTACGTTGATGCGAGGGAGGCTCGGGTCCAGCCAGAACGGCACTCCGCTGACGAGGACTTCCACGTACCGAGTCCGTTGGTAGTCTCCGTTCAGTGAGATCCGGGGAAGGGCGTGCAGGTGATTCCGGTGCTCCGGGTGGAGCACGCCCTTGCGGTTGGTGACGGCCGTCGCGAATCCCACCCGCCGCGCGGCCTCGAACTCCCGTGGACCGGCGGATCCCGCATCGCCGTAGGGATAAGAGAAGTGAGTCGGCTCGACTCCCAGAGAGTCCGAGATGCGGCTGCGGCTTTCTTCCATCTCCTCGAGCAGGGCGTCTGGGGGAAGCTTGCTGAGCGCAGGGTGCGTGAGGGTGTGAGCGCCGACGGTGAGAAGGCCGCTGTCGTGCATTTCCTGGATCATCTCCCGGGACAGCATCGGGGGTGACGACGGCGCCTGTGGAGGATGGCGGGTGAACACGTCTTGGAGCGTCCGCATTTGCGAGTCGTGCGGCATACGCCTCAGCGCCCAGTAGATCTGTTCGAACGTCCGATGCTTCTGGCCGGGAGTCCGGCACACCATCTCGCTTCGTCCATCCCCGAGGTCTACCTCGACGCGGTCGTTCTCCGCGACCACGTCCTCCAGGTCTCGCCACCACTGGCGGGCACTGCCGTCCAGGAGTCCGGTGCAGACGTAGATCGTGAACGGGACACCGTGCTTGCGGAAGACGGGGAAGGCGTGCGTGTAGTTGTCGGCATGGCCGTCGTCCATCGCGAAATGGACGAACCTCTCGCGAACGTCCCGCTCCACCAGTCGGCGGCGGCATTCGTCCAAGGAAACGGCTCGATAGCCCAGTCGCTGGGTCAGCCGTATCGTTTCATCGAGGAAACTGGGCGTGATCTCGAGGATGCGATTGGGTGAGAATTTCTCCCTGGACGGCTCCGGCCGTGTATGATGGAGAGTGAAGATCACACCTACGCCGCGCGTCTGCCTCTCCAGGAGACGGTACAGATGGGTGTGGTAGAGAGCTGAGAGGATGGCTCGTCGAGCCCGAGTCTGGATCGGAATCATGGGAACCTGGGAGTGAGCTCGGGATACGCCGCGGGACTCGTCGAGGGTCTCGAATACGAAGAGCGGGCGAGCGTCGCGCCCGCCCCGCTCGTGGCGTTGGCCGTGACGTTGCTCCTGGCCACGAGCAGCTTCGTCAGCGTGGAGCCGGCGCTATGTGACATCCTGTTCGGCCCGGTCCTCGTGCTCGTGTTGATCACCGGCCACATGGTGTCGCCCCTCCGGCTTCCCGGGGTCTTTCTCGGGTCCATCATCGTATTCATGCTCGCGAACTACGCCTCCATGGCTTCGGCCTGGGCGTGGGATGTGGGAGACTCCTGGTTCTACCTGGCCGTCACACTGTATATGCTCGCCTACTTCGTGTTCTTCGCGGGCTTCCTCGGAAGATTCGGCCAGCGCGGCATGGAGATCATGCGGGACGGGTACCTCTTGGCGGCCCTGATCACCGCCACGATCGGGGTTCTCGCGGCTTTTCACATCCTGCCCAACAGCGAAGCATACTTCCGGGACGCCGCGCTGACACGGGTCAAGAGCACGTTCAAGGATCCCAACGTGTTCGCCCCCTTCCTGGTCGGCGCGGTGTTCCTCGGGGCCGCGGCCCTGGTCCACGCCGAGCGTATGAAGATCCGCTACCTGCTCGTGGTGGTGCTCTCGCTCATCGGTGTGACGCTCTCGTTCTCACGGGGCGCTTGGGTCCACCTGGCGGTGTCTCTCGTGGCCTACCTCGCGATGGAGTTGATCCTGGTGCGCCGCCAGGTCGTGAGCCGGCGCCTCCTCGGCGGGTTGGCCTTCGTGTCACCGGTGCTGGTCGCCGGTGTCTTCGCCCTCCTCGTGACCACGGACCTCGGATCCTATCTGGTCCAGAGACTGTCGTTCCAGAGCTACGACGCCGACCGCTTCGCAAACCAGTTCTTCGCGCTCGAGCTGGCCGATCGCAACCTGCTGGGGATTGGGCCCGGTCAGTACATGTTCCCGCGGTTCAGCCTGGACATCCACAACCTCTACCTCCGGGTTCTGGTCGAGAACGGCGTGGTCGGCCTTCTTGCTCTTCTGACGCTGCTCGGTGCCAGCCTGTTCTACGGTCTGGCGGGCGTCCTCAGGCGGGGCCCCAACGTCGGGACGTATACCGCCTCTGTCGCCGTCATCATGGGGATCATGGTGGAGAGCCTGGTGATCGATACGCTGCACTGGAGGCACTTCTTCTTCTTCCTCAGCATCCCGGTGGGCCTCATGATGTACGAGCGGAGCAGGCCGGCTGAGGCGGCCGACGGGCTGTCGGCATTGCCCTTCGAAGACGGAGCAGAGTAAGAATACGGTTGCCCCGACTGACGTGTGCGCCGAATGCGCCCCCCCTTCACCTACCCTGTGACGGTCCATACATGCTTTTCGGACAAGTTCCTGGCAAAAGACGCCCCGCGATGCGAGGCCTCGTGTCGGTGGTGGCCTTCAGTCAGATCTTCATGGCGTGCGCGTCCTCGCAGACGGAGCTGCCGGAGCCGGTTCCCGTTCAGGACCAGGTGCTCCGCCCGGGCAGCGTGGTCCGGATTCAAGTGTGGAGACAGCCCGATTACAGCGGGGATTTTGTCCTCGGGGTGGAGGGCAGGCTCGTCCACCCGCTCTATCAGGAGGTTCCGCTGGAGGGGCTCGCGCTCTCGGAGGCGCGGGCCGCGATCGGGAGCTTCCTGGCAGGCTATCTCCAGGGTGCCCAGATCACCGTGGAGCCGCTGAGCCGGGTCTCCGTGGGCGGCGAGGTGAGAGAGCCGGCCGTGTATCAGGTCGAGCGGGGCACGACCGTGGCGGAGGCGGTGGCTCTGGCCGGAGGCCCCACGGCTGTGGCGCGGCTGGACCAGGTGACGCTCGCGAGGGGCAACGAACTCTACACCCTTAGGCTCGGCGAGGACGTGGTCACCGCGGGTCAACTCCAGGTGGTGGGCGGGGACCAGATCTTCATCGAGAGGGAGTCGGAGTTCAGCGTCTGGCGGGACGTGATCGGTCCGGTGGGCACCCTCGCGGCGCTCGTGCTGTCCTCCATCCGGATCTCTCAAGTCACCAGGTGACGAACCGCGGGCGTCAGGACCGTCGGCTGCTCGCTAACGCAGCGTCGGGACAAGTCCGTCTCCAGCCTGCAATCTGATCAAGAACCGGAACGAGCAGGGACGTAAGCGGAGCCATCCGACGCTTTAGCATCTCGTGAAGCCAGAGGTCAGGAACGGGAGACGTGTTGCGGGGCGGTATTTAGAGTAGAGTTCCTAGCGTGGCACGGACCCTTCCCACGCAGGACATCGAAGCTGGGCAGATGAGCAGACGTCACAAGCGTCGGTTGAAGGAGGTCTTCACGCCGCCCACTGAGGCGACCGGCATCGCGAGCCTCCTCAGCGAGACCCCCGTCGCCACCCTCGACCTACACGGATACACGGGGGCACAGGCTCGGCAACGCGTGCGAGACTTCCTCACGACCCGCTCTCGGATCTCGAGTGGAAGCGTAGTGCACATCATCACCGGTAAGGGCACGCGCTCCGACGGAGAAGCGGTGTTGCTTGGACTCGTGCGAGGCATGCTCGCCGATGAGGTCTCCGAACACGTTGCTGAGTACGCGGGACTATTGGGCGGCGGTGGATGGGTCGTACGGCTTGGTTGAGCCGAGTCGTTCGCCACCCGCCGCCGCCCCTCTACTCCCGCTGCACGACCAACTGCACGGTCTCAATAGCAGACAGCACGGCCCGAGTCTCTTCGGTATCCAGGGGGAGCTGCTCTGCGTGCTTGGCCAGAGCCTCTGCGGCCCGCCCCAATGCCTCAATCGATCTCGAAGACCAGCTCTGCGTCCTCCGTGCGAGGCTTCTGCTCCCCTGGCGACATTCGTACCTCCTGGCTTCCGTGGATAGAAGCCGAAAGGCCCCACGCCGACGAACGGCATGGGGCCTTTCGACGCTTTAGGCGGAGTGCCGTGGGTAGGAGCGCGCCCGCCAAGCTGTCGTGTTCAAAGCGCGCGCTCCGCCGGGCCCCGAGGGGCGCCGACCGGACTTCAGATCACCTCAAAAAACAAAGGGTCCCGGGCTTTTGCCTCCGCCGGGACCCCCGGACGGTTTAGCAGCTTTGATCACCCAGCCTGCAATCGTCTCAAATCGCTGGGGCGTCACGTTTGACGCATCATAAATATAGCGCATCGCGGGCGCGGTGCCGAGTCCTGGCGGGCTCCGGAGCGCCCCACCGCGTTGATGAGCCCACCCACGTCGACGGCATCGCACACCGATCGACGGCGGGCGGACGATCCCGCCGGGGCTGGCGGAGAGCCGAGATCGCTGGCCACCGTCTGATGTCTCCCTCATACCACATGATACGAGATCAGCTGGCCGCGATCGCAACGACAACGAAGTCCGCGCCGGTCTCCTCTTCGTCCTCGTCCAGATCGATCTCGCGGCTTGCGGGATCGGTGGTGAGCCCATCCCCTGCCGCGACGGTCACCGTGTAGGTGTCGGCCGCGAGCGAGTCGACCAGATAGGCGCCGCCCTCGCCGGTCGTCGTCACGATGGGGTCGCCGCCCCCGTCCGGCGTCGCCGTGACCGTAAGGCCCACCACGGACACGTCCTCCAGCCCGGTGGTGACCGTGCCGGCGATGCTGCCGCTCACGTCCTCGATGACCTCGAAGTCGACGTCCTCGACGTCCTCACCGGGCGCGACCTCGACCTCGACGGAAGCCGGGTCGGTCAGGCGGTCCTCGCCGACGGCCACGGTGACCGTGTACGTCCCGGCCACCACGGACCCGAAGAGGTACGCCCCCTCCTCGCCCGTGGTCGTCTCGAGCGGGGCGCCCTCTCCGTCCGGCGTCGCCGTTACCGCCAGCCCCTCGACCGACTCCTCGAGGTCGGTGGTGACCGTCCCCGCGATGCTGCCGGTCACGTCGATGATCTCGAAGTCGACGCCGGTGGCGTCCTCCTTGAAGGCCAGGGTCACCGGCCGGCTCTCGGGGTCCGTCCCGAGTCCGGGCTCGAGCTCGACGGTGACGTCGTAGGAGCCCGGCACGAGGAAGTGGACCGTGTACGTCCCGTCCTCGGCCGTGATCGCCGAGGCCGTGGTGGTCTGATAGCCCTCGACGGCTCCGCCGTCGGTCGGCGCAGCGAAGACCGTGAGGCCACCGACGTCGACATCATCCAGGTCGGTGGTAACCCTGCCCGAGATGCTCGCCGCCACGTCCTCCACGGTGACGCGGAGGGTCGGCTTGAAGATCACACCGTGGACACCGGCCGGCGTCTCCGGATTGCCCCGGAGCACGAAGCTCCGGTTCACGTCGAAGTCGAGAACCAGGACGGTCTCGCCGGGAATGATCACGACCGGACCGTCCTGATCGTCCGCCGGATGAAGGTTCAGCTTGATGCCGGTCTGAGCCCCGCTCGGCACCTTGAGGTCCATCTCGGTCGTACCGTCCCTGAAGGTGTACCCCTCAATCAGCTCGACGCGCGCCGCTTCGACGATGAGCCGCAGCTGTGAGAAGGCCCCCGGCTCGATCTCCGCTTCCGCGATCGTCATGGTGGCAGCATTCTGCAGCTCTAGCAGATTGACGAACCCGTCGGTGCCGTCCTCGGAGAGCACGACTGCGGGCCCGTCCTCCTCGTCTGCCGGAATGAGCTCGACGGCGCCGATGTCGACCCAGGCGGCCCCGATGTAGTCGGCCGGGGCATCGGTGAGAAGAATCCGTACGGTGGCGGGGCCATCGACGGGACCGGCCGACTGATTCTCGACGCCAACCGCCTCGTTGTCGCAGGCGGTCGAGAAGACCGACAGCAACAGTGCGGACAGAAGGATCGAGGCCTTGCTTCGTGCTCCGAGCATGAGTGCTCCCCCTGGGGTCCTCAGGTTGTTCGATCCAATGCCTATCGTCGTGAACACTCTCGGACGCGCGCTTCGGTCACATCTTGCAGATGCGCCAGCGCGAAGACGCGCGGGTCACGTACCAGACAACGAGGCGTGGCGGGCGGCGGAGCCTGCCCTTGCCTCGGGAGTATATTACCGTATAGTCATACAGTTGTATTCAGCCGTGACGTGGCCTACACCATCCCTCGCACTTCGCACAAATGACGATCGGTCTCCTTCTGGCAGCCGTGGTCGGCCTCTCACTCGGACTACTGGGTGGCGGGGGCTCGGTGCTGGCGGTGCCGATCTTCGTGTACGTGCTGGGATACGGGGCCAAAGAGGCGATCGCGATGAGCCTCGCCGTGGTGGGGGTCACGAGCCTCGTGGCGGCGGTGGTGCACTGGCGGGCCGGGTACGTGGACCTGCGCGTCGCGGCCACGTTCGCGCCGGTCGCGATGGCCGGGACGTTCGCCGGTACGCGGCTCGCCACGTTGGTCAGCGGCACGTTCCAGCTCACGCTGTTCGCGCTGGTGCTGCTCGTGAGCGCGGTGTTCATGTTCCGGGACGCGTCGCCGAGGCTCCTCGAGGCGCTCGAGGGCAAACGGACGCCGCTCGGGCCCATCATCGCCGAAGCGCTCCTGGTCGGTGTCATGACGGGACTGGTCGGCGTGGGCGGAGGCTTCCTGGTGGTGCCGGCGCTCGCGCTCCTGGCCAAGGTGCCGATGCGCGTCGCGGTCGGGACGTCGCTCGCGGTCATCGCGCTCAACGGCGCGGTGGGCTTCGCGGGTTACCTCGGTCAGGTCGAGGTGCCGTGGCTCTTCATGGGCGCCTTCGCGGCGGTCGCGACCGTGGGCGCCCTCGGCGGGAGCCGGCTGGGCCGCTTCGTGCCCCCGCACGCGCTTCGCCGCAGCTTTGCGGTGCTGCTGATCGTGATGGGCGCGCTGATCCTCTATGAGAACCGATCGGTCCTGCTCCCGGGTCATGCCGTGGCCTCCACGGCGACGCAGCCCGCGGCAGGCAACGAACACCAGGACGACTGACCATGCTTCTGAGACAGATCTTCGATCCCCGGCTCGCGCAGTACGCTTATCTGATCGGTTGCCCCGCGACCGGTGAGGCGATCGTCATCGACCCCGAGCGCGACATCGATCGCTACATCGAGGCCGCCGAGGCCGAGGGCCTCCGCCTCACGGCCGTCGCCGAGACGCACATCCACGCAGACTTCCTGTCCGGTGCGCGCGAGCTCGCTATGCGGCTGGGCCTGCGCGTGTACGTCTCCGCCGAGGGCGGCGCGGACTGGCAGGTGGAGTGGGCGAAGGATCATCCCGACGCGACGCTGCTGCGTGACGGTGACAGCTTCCGCGTCGGCAACATCGAGCTCAGGGCCGTGCACACGCCCGGCCACACGCCCGAGCACCTCAGCTACCTGGTCACCGACCACGGCGGCGGCGCCACGGGTCCCATGGGACTGGTGACGGGGGACTTCGTCTTCGTCGGCGATCTGGGACGCCCCGACCTGCTCGAGCAGGCCGCGGGCATGGTCGGTGTGCAGGAAGCTTCGGCGCGTGCGCTCTACGGCTCGGTGCCGGCGTTCCTCGAGCTCGAGGATCACCTGCAGGTGTGGCCCGGCCACGGCGCGGGCTCCTCGTGCGGAAAGGCGCTCGGCGCGGTGCCCACGACCACTGTGGGCTACGAGCGGCGGCACAACGCCGCGCTCGATGCCGCCAGGGCGGGGGAGGACGCGTTCGTGGAGGCCATCTTGGCCGACCAGCCCGAGCCTCCGCTCTACTTCGCCCGCATGAAGGCGCTGAACCGGTCCGGTCCACAGGTCCTCGGGGACCTGCCCAGGCCGCATCGCGTGGCGCTCCAGGAGATCGGGGCGCTCGTCTCCGACCCCGACGTCGTCATTGTCGACACGCGCACGCCGCGCTCGGCGTTCATGGCCCGGCACCTGCCCGGCTCGCTGCAAGCCCCGCTCGACCGCGCGTTCAACACCGTCGTGGGATCGCTGGTGGAAGACGCGACCCGGCCCATCCTGCTCGTGGTCGAGGCCGACCGCGTGGAGGACGCGGTGCGGGACCTCGTGCGCATCGGCTACGACGCATACGCGGGGTTCGTGGATGAGGATCTGCTCGAGGACTGGTTCTCGGAGGGCGGCGCGAGCCAAGTGATCCAGGAGATCGACACGGCACAAATGGGAGAGCTGTCCGAGCTGGAGGGGCACCGGGTCGTGGACGTGCGCTCCGGCGCCGAGTATCGGGCCGGGCACGTATCAGGAGCCGTGCACGCGCCATACACGCGCCTGCCGCGTCTCGAGGAGCGGATCCCGCGCGATCAGACGCTGCTCGTCCACTGCGGGACCGGAAAGCGGAGCGCGGCCGCGGCCTCCTATCTCGCGGGACGCGGATACGACGTGCGCTTCGTCGACGACAGCTGGAGCCTATGGGCGGCGAGCGGACGGCCGGTGGAGACGGGCGCGCCCGCCGAGACTCACGCAGCCGGCACGACGGCCTAGGAGGGAGCCATGAGCAACATCGAGATGACCTCGGAGGTGCTGGAGCTGGTGGCCGCGCGCTTCAAGGCGCTCGCCGAGCCGACCCGGCTCCGCATCCTGTCCGCGCTCCGCGAGGGGGAGCGCACCGTGAGCGACCTGGTGGAGGAGACCGGCCTCGGGCAGGCCAACGTGTCCAAGCACCTGCAGCGGCTGCACGACCTGCGCTATGTGGAGCGGAGGCGGGAGGGGCTGTATACGGTCTACAGCTTGGCCGACGAGGACGTGTTCGCGTTGTGCGACATCGTGTGCGGGCGGCTCGAGCGCGAGGCGGAGAAGGGGAGGGCGCTGATCGGGGGGTAGGGGCGGCGAAGCACCTCTCTTGTGATGAGCGAGGCACCGGAATACTGTGCCTTCCCCCCTGCG
>JAOTVA010000068.1 GCA_029863645.1 Gemmatimonadota bacterium | reverse complement strand
GGTCGCTGTCCAACGGCTCGCGATTCTGCTGGCGGGACCACCGAGTGCACAAGTCCAGGTGCTTCTAGGTCACCGACCACAACAGTCTCACTTGGTACAACAGCGAGCCCCGTCGAGCGTTGGTCATCGGCCTGGCAGGTCGGCACGATTCCAACCATACAAAGCCCGCAGCAGCAATCGCCTGTTAGGCAGCAGTCGTAGACGACACCATTTCTTGACACCAGGACGACGGTGTCACAAGTTGGTGTCATGGCCAAGCACGACAAGACGCTCGACCAGATTCAGCAATTGAACGGTGGCCTGCATTGGACCCAGGTCGAGAAGCTCTTGAAGAGCTACGGCGCGGAAGTTCACGAAGGGAGCGGATCGACCGTCACGTTCGTTGTCGACGAGGTGAAGCTGACGGTGGATCGCCCCCACCCGCGTAGGGAGTGCGGGAAGGGACTCGTGAAGCGGGTGCGAGAGTACCTGAAGACGATTGGGAAGCTGCCAGGTCCGGAGAAGGACGAGGAGGAGAAGCCAGCATGATCGAGTACAAGGGCTACACAGGGGTCTTCGAGTACGAGTCGGACATCGAGATGTTCGCCGGTCATGTGATCGACCTGCGCGACGAGATTTACTTCGAAGGGGATTCCATCAAGGACTTGAACGCTTCGATGAAGCGGGCGGTCGACCATTACCTTGAGGTGTGCGAGAAGCGCGGAGAAGAGCCGGGCCGCCCCTTCACGGGGCAGCTCCGGGTTCGGATGGACTCGAAGCTGCACCGGCGCGCTGCGGTCCGCGCCGCGACCTCAGGGGTGAGCCTCAACACCCTCGTCGTTCAGGCGTTGGAGCACGAGCTCGAGAAGGTGGGGTAGTCCCCGGGTTCGCTCACCTGCATGCTCAACTGCGCCTGAAACTGCTGCCTAACGGACTCGCGATTCTGCTGGCGGGACCACCGAGTGCACAAGTCCAGGTGCTTCTAGGTCACCCACCACAACAGCTCCACTTGGTACAACAGCGAGCCCCGTCGAGCGCTGTTCACCGGCCTGGCAGGTCGCCTGGTTTCCCGCCCGGCAAAGCCCGCAGCAGCAATCGCTTGTTATACGGCCGCGGCCTCGAACTGGAATCGTCTTGCGCTAACACGATCGAACTACATATAGTCTTATTCCACGTAAGCGGAGAAGACTAAGTGACTATTGTGACCATCTCGTCCCGTTTCCAGGTCGTGATCCCCAAGGACGTTCGGGAGAGCCTGGACCTGAAGCCGGGGCAACAGGTCGAGGCGATTCCGTTCAAAGGTCGCGTCGAACTGATTCCACTGGAGCCCATCGAGTCGATGCAGGGGTTCCTGAAGGGGATCGACACGACCGTGCCGCGTGAGGACGACCGGGTATGAACGTCGTGGATTCATCTGCGTGGCTGGAGTATTTCGCGGGGGGTCCTAACGCCGATGAGTTCGCCGGCGCGATCAGGGCTCACGACAACCTTGTCGTCCCGACGATCACCGTCTTCGAGGTGTTCAAGAGAGTCCGAGTCCAGCGGGATGCCGAGTCGGCGCTTCGTGCCGCGTCCCAGATGAAGCGGGGCCATGTCGTCGACCTCGGCGCGGATTTGGCCATCGCGGCGGCAGAATTGAGCGCCGAATCCAGCTTACCCCTCGCGGACAGCGTGATCCTAGCCACCGCACGAGCGGCTGGCGCGACGCTGTGGACGCAGGACGGACACTTCAAAGGCTTCAGCGACGTCGAGTACAGACCGCACCGAGGCTGAGTCGGTCGCAGCGGAAGGCCGTATAACGGACTCGCGATTCTGCTGCGCCGCCCGCCCTGCAGGTAACCCGTGTCAGTAGCAATCGCTTGTTAGGCCGCCGCACGTTTCCTAACCCTGTACCAAGGCCAGGCACGCCCCCACCGGGTCCCGCATCACGGCAGCTGCGTACTCGCCGTCGCTCCCCCGGGTCGCCTTGATGATCTCCCCCCCTTCCACCCTTACGCGACGGAGACTTTCGCCGAGATCGCCAACGGGGAGGTAGATCATCCAGACAGGTGGCAGACCTAGATTCACGCCGCGTGCGTGGCAGACTCCCGCCGCCGGGCTGCCATCATCGCTTAGTAGGTTGTAGTCGGAATAGCGCCCCTCTTCGTCGTCCATCTCGACCTCCTGCACCGACCAGCCAACCACCTCCCGGTAGAAGTCACGAGTTGCCGAGGCGTCAGAGACCGTCAGGTCGAGCCAGGCGATACGTCCCATCGCCTCCTCACCGTCGCGCGGCTCGGCACCGTCAGCTGGAGGGGCCGCCTCCGCAGATACGATTGGGATGATCCCGAACGCTGCCCCATTCGGATCGAGCAGCACCGCCCACTGGCTGTTCCCATCGTCGTCCTTGCCGTGCATGAGCTGACTCCCGCCCAGATCCAGAGCACGCCCAACGCTGGCTGCGACATCGGCGACCTGAATGTGCGGCATCCATTGGAGCGGGAGGTGAGCATAGTCCGGGATGCGCGCGCCCAAGCCGATGACCGGCATGCCCAGGTTGTTCATCAGATCTTCGCGCCAAAGCGGATTCTCCCCTGTGCTGAGCACACGTGAATAGAAGCGCACTTCTCGTTCGTGTTCAGGAACGGCGATGTCGGCGCTGAGGACTCTGCCTACGCCTGTGACAAGGGGGTCGCTCATAGTTGGTGTCCTGGTTCACATCACGTTGAGTTAAGACTCATCGGCCCCAGATCGTAACTTCACCCGGCATCGCGGGACGATTCTTGAGGCATGGTCTCGAAGAATCGAACCTGGGGACGCCACAGTTCGTGCGGGTAGGTCCGGAGGCGGCCTAACGTCTCGCGATTCTGCTGCGCGGGCGAGATCGTGACAAGGGGCGCGAGCTGTAGGCGAGTGGCCCGTTACCGCTCAGGTAACCCGTGATAGTAGCAATCGCTTGTTAGACCGCGGCGGCCGAAGCCCGATGCTCATCCGGATCAGATGCGACGGTACGTAGCCTCGAACAGAACCTGCCACTCCGCCCCGTCAGGAGACATCTCCATCTTGGCGCCCATCAGACCGTCGGTGGAGAAGTCGCTGGTCATTCGCGCGTGCATGCCGGGGCCGCCGTGAGCGAGTGTCAGGACATCGTCCTCAAAACCTCCCACGAACACCTCGGGAGGAGTGCCTAAGCAATCAAACCAGTGGAGGGTGTACCGGCCCGACTCCGGTGAGTACGTGTACACGCCGTGGCCAGTGAACGTGACCTGACCGTCACGCTCTTGGGTGTAGTCCGACACCAGTGCGAAGCCGCGCAGGTCTAGACGGTTGCGATTGCGCCCCAAGGCGGATCCGCCATTCGGGTCCCACTGGGAGGGGTGCATGGTCTCCTCACCTTCCCAGTCGCCCACGAGCTGCTGCAGGCGTCGATGACCATCGGACGGTTCAGGCATCCCCATCGCGTACTCCGGTGCTTGGTTGGTAGCCGCGATCTAACGGACTCGGAATTCTGCTGGCGCGGCCCTCAAGTACACAAGCCTGGGGGCACCAAGCTTACTCGCCACGGAGTCCCACCGGTGCTGAAGCGAGCCCTGTCGAGCGCTGCTCGTGGGGCAGGGAAGGTCGGAGACCAACCGACCTGGCCTCCCGCGCAGCAGCAATTCCCTGTTGGACTGCGGCTACTCCAGATCGTCCAACTCCTCGGGCGACATGGGTATGGGACTTGGATGTACCAAGAGTACGCGAATCCAGTCCGGGTCGACGCGATAGACGATGCGATGTCGCTCCTCGTAGATCACTTCGCGCAGGTCTTCGCGATTGGCCTCTGGAACCACTCGTCCCTGTTCCGGGAACTGCAAGAGGAGTTCAACTCGCAGGAAGAGCCCTAGCAGCCAGTCTTGTGCGGCCTGCGGACGATCTTCGGCGACATAGTCGAAGGCGGTTTCAGTCTGCTCGAGCGCCCGAGGAGACCACTGGAGTCTCACTGACCCAGACGGGCCTTCATGCGGTCAGTGAGGCTCTGGACGACTTCCTCGTGCGGGATGCCGAGACCTTCGTCGATCTGGCGCTCGGCCACCGCGATGTTGCGGAGGAGCTCGACCTCATCGACCAGGGCCTCATAGTCTGACGCTCCGAGCAACACGGCCGCGCTCCGGCCGTGCTGGGTGAGCACGAGCGGGCGATGGGTCGACCTGACTTGGTCGATGAAGCCAGCCACGTTGGCTCGAAAGGCAGTCAGTGGCTGGATGTCTTCGGTCGGGCGGACCTTGGCCATGCGGGATCCTGGGAAGGCGTCAAACTGTACGTAATACCGTACAGCAAGACGTCCGAAAGCTCAAGGCTCCCACATGGTTGCAGCCGCAGTCTAACGGACTCGGAATTCTGCTGGCGCGGCCCTGAAGTACACAAGCCTGGGGTCACCGAGCTTACCTGCCACGGAGCTACACCGGTGCCGAAGCGAGCCCTGTCGAGCGCCGCTCACGAACCCTACAAAGGTCGGAGACTAACCGAGCGGGTAACCCGCGCAGAAGCAATTCCTTGTTAGGTTGCCCTGGTGGGGCCATCTTATCAGTAAGACGATAAGGAGACCGCTATGGTGAAGCCGGCAACAACCAAGCTTTCGACTCGCGGCCAGGTCGTGATCCCGGAAGAGATTCGGAATCGGCTGGGCCTCGAGCCCGGTGAACAGTTCGTAGTGATCGGAGAAGGCGATGTGGTCGTTCTCAAGACCCTCAAGCCGCCGAAGCTCGAGGAGTTGAAGCCCCTTTTGGACAAGGTGCAAAAGGCCGCTGCCGCCGCTGGGGTGACTCCTGAGGATGTGGAACGAGTGATCGCGGAGGTCCGAGCCTCGAAGTGAGGGTCGTTCTCGACACGAACGTGGTGGTTTCCGCGGCGTTCTTCGGCGGTCCACCGCGCGCGGTCGTCGACGCATGGATCGGCGGCCAGCTTCAAGTCGCACGGCCTACTCGTAGCGAGCCACGTCGAGCGTTGTCCACGAATCCAAATAGGTCGGAGACCAATCCTTCCGGCAACCGGCGCAGCAGCAATTCCCTGTTAGAACGCAGGACTCGGTCAGGTCAGTCCTGCCGACCGTAACCTCTCCAGAGCTGCCTGCGCGTGGCGTCGAATCTTTGTGTCGGACTCGCTTCCGAGAACCGCCTCAAGTGCTGGTATCGCGCGCGGATCCTCGTACTCCGAACCAAGCATGATCACGGCCATTCGCCGGACGCGGATGCTCGGATCGACTCTAATCCTGTCGATCAGGAGCGGGACGACGTCGATGGGGCAGGAGACGTCATCCTTGCAGTGCTCACAAGCGATGGAGTGGACAGCCCACAGGCGGACTCCGGGATGGGAGTCCCGCAGAAGCGGTACCAAGTCGGCGAGCGAGTCTTCGTCCGCAACCTGATCGAGGCACATCGCCGACCATCTGCGGACCTGCCACTGGGGACTGCGAAGCCCCCGTCGGATCGCAGGAAGGGCAGAAGTACCCATCGTGATCAATGCCTGATAGCTGTTGAAGCGCTCCGCGCCGGTCGGTGCGCCGAGGCCCTCCACGAGATCATCCAGATCGGCAGTCATGGCACCAGCTAGCCTTGTCACTCACGTACTCCGCGTTCTAACGGACTCGCGATTCTGCTGCGGACCACAAGAGTACACAAGCCTGTGGCCACCGAGTCTACGGTGCATGGAGCTCGACAGCTTACCGAAGCGAGCTCTGTCGAGCGTTGTGCGCGGATCTGCTAGGTCGGCGACGAGCCGATCCGCCCGTCCCGCAGCAGCAATCGCTTGTTATAGAGCGCGGCTTCTAGGTTACTCGGCGAACAAGCGAAATGGGAACAGCATGGACGAGCGGTATACGGTGATCAGGATGGCCAGATCGCCAGTCACCCGATAGGTAGTCGCCCACGATGAGCTCCCTGATGTCCTTCCGCCCGAGTTCAGGGACGATACGACCGGAGAGCGGGAACGCTTCGAGTCGGGAGGTAGCCTCGTAGAGACGCTCAGCGACCAGACGGCCGTAGCGCGGGGAGTCGCGTTCAATGAATTCGCGGATCGACTGGAGGTCTTGGAGTGCCTGTTCGGTCCAGCGAACGACGGTCACCCGAGGATTCGGCGCTTGGCTTCCTCGTGGCTCACAGTTTGACCAGCCTCAGCTTGCTCGAGCCCCTTCTCGACCTTGGCCAGGAAATACAGCCGCTCCATAGCGTCCTCGACGGTGGCGTCGTCGGGGAGTTCGCGAACGGCGTCGATGACTCGCTCTTTGACTTTGGGCTCGGCCATGGTGCCGCGGCCTCCAGGATTGAGGAACGCCCTATTCTACACCGGACAGGGGGGAAGGAACCATGCCTGAATTGGCCAACGGGGCTACTTCCGGAGTTCCTCCGGGAAGCGTCGCGCGTCGAACCAGTGCTTCCCGTCCTTCGCCATCGTCCAGGGGCTGCTGAGCTCCCGACGATGCGGCAGGAGCCCGGGGCACTCCATAACGTGGAGGGTGTGCCTTACGGCACGGCGGAGCCGACGGTTGGCGAGCCGCTTGTCCTGCTTCTCGCTTGCCGCGTTGGTCATTCCGCCGATCGGAGTCTTCTTGCGTGATCCAGACATGTCGTGCGCTCTATAACGGACTCGCGATTCTGCTGCGCCGCCCGCGCGTGCACAAGCGCGTAGCGCTTCGACTAGCTCTTCGGCGTCAGCAGCAATCGCTTGTTAGGTGGAAACGGTACCACCGTCAACGAGCGACCGCTCTGCTCGATGACCCACAAGACGGGATCACCACGCGCGGCCGAACCACTCGGCCTAGCGAACCCGGTGCGGAGCCCGCCGGCGGTCACTGATTCGGCGGCGCACCCGCAACCGTGGGCCGGAGGCTCACTGCGCGGCTTGAGACCAAAACGAGTTGATGGCGCTGCGGCTGAGCGAGGCCGCTCCGTCTGGCGACATCGCCTCGGCGCCCAATTGGCCATCGATGATCAGGGTGGCGAGGCCGTGTACGAGCGCCCAGGCGGCCGCTAGCTCGACCGCTTCTGATGTCGTGACGGCACGCGTGGCGCGTGACTCTGCGACTGCTCGCTCGAGTACGCCTCGGGCAGCCAACGCCGCTGCGTTCAACTCGGGAAACGGGCTTGTGTCAGCGATCTCGCGGCTGAACATCAGCCGAAACTGCTCTGGGTTCGTGACGGCGAAAACGACATAGGCGACGCCCGCTGCATGAAGCCGCTCGAGCGGGGGGGCCACGGATCGCTCCACTGCCTGCACGGCGTCGGATAATGACCGAAAGCCCTCCTCCGCTACTGCTGCAATCAATGCGCTCCGATCGGGGAAGTGGTGATAGGGCGCCGCATGACTCACACCGGCTTGGCGGGCCACCCGGCGTAGAGACACTCGGTCAGCCCCTTGATCGCGCGCGATGTCGAGGGCCGCCTGAATGAGTGCGCGACGCAGGTTCCCATGATGATACGGCTTAGCGGGCATGATCCATGATGTTGACAGCGGAAAGATTAGGCCTATCCTTACACCATAAAGATCGGCTGCTGATGCCTTCAGATCAAGCCGCGGACCGATCTGCCCTTAACCAGGAGTAGGCATCGTGAATAGAGACCCCCTTCCGTGGGCATGTGCCGCTCTGCTAACGGGCGGCGTGCTCGCCTTTCTGTGGGGAGGCGCGCAGCACCCGCTGACCGACTCGTCGCTCGGACAACTCGGCTCGCCTGACTACTTCCGTGAGTTTGCGCGTCATGTCGCCAATCAAGCCGGGTGGCAGAGAATCCACGCAGGGATCCTGGCCGGGCCCGTGCTGTGGGCACTCGGCTCGGTGGGCCTGGCCCGTCGGCTTCGGGGTGAAGGGGAGGTCGGCTGGTCAGAGCTGGCACTAATGGCGCTGGGGACAGGTGCGGCGCTGTGGGCCGTTGTGTTCGTCCTCGACGGTTTTGTCGCGCCACTTCAGGCCGCTGCGGTTGTGGAACCCGGATCGTCCGTCGATGCGGTCAACGCTTTTCGCACCAACCAAGAAATCGTCATCCGGCTCGGCCTCGTTTCTTGGCTTCTCATCGGAACCGGCATCGCGTCCTTGTCTATTGCTGCGTGGTCGTCGCGAGAGCAGGCACGACTCGTCCGAGTAGCTCTGGTCCCCGCGGGGCTCGCAGTCGGTACCTGGCCAATCGTCGCATTTGTCGCGGGTCCATTTCGTCCGGGCCCGTTCACGAGCGTTCTGTGGACGCCGACGGCGATACTGACCGCAATCTGGTTTCTGATCGCCGTGGCGGTGCTCCTTCGACGCGAGGCGCCATTGGACACCAGGTGATCGCGACTCGCCTACGTGTTCCGTACGGTGCCAGCCCTAGGAGCACCCCACCAAGGCACATGTCCGATATCGACAAGTTCACGAAGCTCGTCGGGGGTCCGACGGACTGGTCGCGTTTCCGCCTAACTCTTTGCGTTTGTACTGCGCGGCCAGAATGCCGACGCACAGCGGGAGGTGCAAGCCGAGCGCTGTGGGCCTGGCCGGTGTTCCGCGCTGTACCAGACGCTTGTTAGGCATGCCACCCCGTCCGTCGAAGCCGCGACGCGCGCACCGAGAATAAGAATCGTCCGGCAGTGTCGAGACAGATGGCCGGTGCTACGAGCCGCGACCCCAGCGGACGTGCGCGCGGCGCGGACCCGTATGTCCCGAGGGCACTCGCCGGGCGAAGCCCGGCCCCCTATTGCCGTGCGGAGCGCGGCATAGGGGAGGGGAGGGGGAACCCTAGACCGCAAACGGGCTTGGCCGTTCCCAACTGCAGTTGAGTGCGCTCGGGAAACGTGGCTGCCTAACGGACTCGGAATTCTGCTGGCGCGGGCCTCAAGTACACAAGCCTGTGCTCACCAAACTTACCCGCCACGGTGTGTAACCGGTGCTGAAGCGAGCCCCGTCGAGCGCTGCTCACGGGGCAGGGAAGGTCGGACACCAACCGACCTGGGAACGGGCGCAGCAGCAATTCCCTGTTAGAGAGCGCACTGACGAAGCCCGTCCGTCCTCCTACCGCTGCTCCTCGGCGAGAGACTGTGCTTCAGTGCCACTGACTGCACGATCGTAGAGCCTCAAGTTGTCCATCGCTCCCGCCCATGCCTCGTCAGCCTCAAATCCTCCACCCACCATGTCCTGATCTTGGCCGAACACGAGCCCATTTGGATCGACGTCCAACACGTCGCCGGGAACGGACACTGCTGAACCAAGCGGAAGGCCGTCGAAGTAAATCTGGGCTGAAGACCCCGCGCGAGTCACCACGACGTGGTGCCATTGTCCGTCCTCGATGCGCGCGTCGGTCCCAAACTCGTAGCTGTCATCGTCCTCACCGAAGACCCATTCGTCGGTCGCCTCGCGGTACCAGATTCCGATGACGTTGTCTTCGACGGCGTTTGCAGCGCTGAGGATCTGGTGGTTCTCTCCTCTCAGTACGTCGATCCGTAGCCACGCCGAGAAGGTGAAGTCCGCCACGCCGTCGAGCACCGAACCCGGAAGGGTAAGCATGTCGGTTGTGTTGTCCCCGAGGAGCAGTTCGCTCGACGCAGCAGCCCCGCCTAAGAGCATGCCATGGTTGCCGTTGCCGCTCGCGTCATTGGCGTTCCCGGAAAACGGTAGGTAGGCAAGAAGTCCGTTGGTCGGGATTGATGGCCCAGTTGGATCGTCGGTGTCCCCACCGCAGCCAGTCGAGAGGACGAGGCATAGGATAAGTGGCCCAAGGCGAGTGCAGGTGCGGATCATTTGGTCTACCTATCTCAATTGGGTGCGCTCTCTAACGTCTCGCGATTCTGCTGCGTGGCCACGATGCACATCCACGGCGCGAGCTGCAAGGCGAGTGCTGTAGATCTACCCGTAAACCCACGTCAGTAGCAATCGCTTGTTAGAACGCGCGGCGTCGTGGGTTTCCACTTGGCTCACGCCCGCCACAGCGCCTCGACTACTTAGAGCGCCCCGCGACGAGAAGATCGACGACGGCCTGCGCCTGCTCCAGCACCGTCTCGATAGCTCCTTGCCGCGCGCGGCCTCGGTTTCGCTCGGCAATCACCAGAGCCTCGATATTGGACGTCAGTATCTGTTCCGCCACCCTCGCCTTGTAGGACTCGTCTAGGCCCTCGAGCACGATGAATTCAGATTCTCGCGGAATGAGGCCGTACATCGCCGGTGCGAAACCCGTCTGACGCGCAGCTAGACGAGCTCGGTGGGTTTCGACTAGCCGATAGTAGTTCTGAAGCGCCGTTCGAACCTCAGGCGATAGTAGGCCGAGGGTCCCGCTGCTTATCAACTCGTCGAAGGTCGCCGACTGAGCCACAAAGCCGCCCTCGTAGGCGAAGATGGTCCCCTGAGCGAGGTCTTCCAACAGCTGATCAATCGCTTGAGGCGCCTCGTCGGGCGCTTGGATCCAGGACAAGGCTCGATCAAGCGCCGCCTGTTTTAGGGAAAGTACGGGTCCCTGACCATCCCACTCCGAGAGGTCTACTCTTAGATCTGCCTCAAGTCGGGACAAGTAGGCCGCCTCACTCCGACCGTCTTTCACGTTTTCCCACCAGGCGTCGATCCCAAACGCGAGGAGGATCGAACTCACGATGACCAACCCCTCCAGCAACACCCGTAGCCAGGGAATCTGTTTGGTCAATTTAATCCGGTTGCTCCTTGAGCGCGTTCTAACGGACCCGCGATTCTGCTGCGCCGCCCGCCTGCACACAAGCGCGCAGCGCTTCGACTAGCTCTTCGGCGACAGTAGCAATCGCTTGTTGGACAGCACCCCCACCTCGTCTAGGGCAGTTCGTCGCCTTCCACCGGCTCACTAGCAGGGACCTTGGACAAGGCCTCCAGGAATGAGTCGCGGGAGCCCCGTGCCGCTCTCGCAGCGAGGTATTCGACCGTGTCCAGTGCGGAGAGCTTCTCGGCAAGCGCCGTGGCGATGAATTGGTTGATCGAGATCCCTTCGCGCTTCGCCAGCTCGCGGGCCCGCTCGTGCAGGGACTCGGGAAGTCTCAGGCTCATCGTACTCATTGCTTCGCCTCCTCCAACTCAGACAAGAACGTGCGCGGGGTCACCACGCGGACCCCGAACTGATCCTCGACCTTCGCGAAGTCGCGGACATTGTGCGTAACCAGGACGTCGACGCCGGCTTCAACAGCAACCTCGAGCACCATCTCGTCCCCTGGGTCCCTTAGGAATGGACGCCAGAGAAAGTGGATCTCACGTGGATCCGCGACTCGGCACACGTAGTCGACAACAGCCTCGACCTCGGCGTCGCCCAGTTCCGACTTTCGCTTCAGAGCCATCTCGTACTCCAGCACGAGCGGAACCGAAACGGCAAGTCGAAACGGGGCGTCGGGTCCGAGCATGCTCATGAGCCGAAACGACGCTCCTCGGTTCGAGCGCATCGCCGCCACCAGCACGTTGGTATCGAAGACCACCTTGATCATACGGTACTATATATGATACCAGAGCGAAGCGCCACGAGTTCCCGAAGACGCCGACCACCCGTTGGCTAGACCAACCAGGGCGTGGTGCTGTCCAACTCTTTGCGTTTCTACTGCGCACCAGTGTGCTGACCGACCGCGCTCGCTGCAAGGCGAGCGTAGTGGAGCTGAGGAGTGGGCCGCGCAGTAGCAGACGCCTGTTAGGCGTCGACAGCAGCGAGTTCGTACCGTACCGCGGGCTGTGGCCCGGTGGCGTGCGGTGGAGCTGAATCTTCGGTGCGCTCGTCGGGCCGGGACGGATGGCCGGCAGCGCGCGGTGCGGGCCTGCGAGCCCGAGGACGCTCGCCGGGCGGAGCCCGGCACCCCGGATCGGTGCAGAGCGCGCGTTCGGGGCGGGGAAGGGAACCCCAAGAACAAGGTGGTACCGGCTCCTCCGTTTCTACTGAGGAGCGTCCTCGGGGCGTCGCCGCCTAACGGACTCGCGATTCTGCTGCGCCGCCCGCCTGTGCACAAGCGCGCAGCGCTTCGACTAGCTCTTCGGCGACAGCAGCAATCGCTTGTTAGGCCGCCGGTCGAGCGATCATGAGGCCCGAGCGACATTACATTTGCGGTTCACTGACCTGGTAATGACCCTTCAAGAAGGTATCTCGCACACTGTGGATACGCCCATCAAGACGCCGATTGGGACCGCATGGATGGACGCAGACGGCATTCTGTGGCATCGCATGGACGACGGAGTCAGCGTGTCGGGAAGCCTGGCGCAAAGGACGGCGGAGGTGATCGGTGAGCTTCTCGACGGGCGGGCGGCACCTGCCATCGTCGACATCACCGACATCAGATTCGCGGACGGTGAAGCTCGGGAAGTTTTCGCTCGACTCGGATCCGCAACGCCAGAGGTTGCGACCGCGATACTCGTCCGCTCTCAGGAAAACCCCGTCCCGGGCATTCTGTTGGACTTCTTCTCCAAACTCGATGCGGATCGCCCCATACAGTTTTTCGACAGCGAAGATGCTGCGGTGGCCTGGGCGCGCAGCTTCATCGACGACGCACCAGCCGAATAGGATGGACATTCTGCCCGTGACTGTCGCACCCCGCGACCGTAGTGGGGAGGCGGCCTAACGTCTCGCGATTCTGCTGCGCGGCCCTTCCGCTAACAAGGGGCGCGAGCTGATAGGCGAGTGGCCCGCCCACCCTGTAGATCAGCCGCGTCAGTAGCAATCGCTTGTTAGGCTGCTGCGCCGGCCGCTAAAGCTGCTTGCGGAAGAAGACCTCGCCCACGCCTCCTTCATTGATCCCATTGAGGACGCCGCACTCAAGAAATCCCATGTGTCGATGCCACTCTTGAGGTGTGGCTTCATCGACCTGGGAGGAACTGTACAACGCTGCGTGACCCTGCTCCTTGAGCACCCCGGCAACGTGAGCGAGAAGAGCCTTGCCAGCGCCTTGGCGTCGATTGGGTTCTTCGACTCGGATCACCGCGATGTAGGGAATCCGCGACCAAAGGTACTCAAGGCGGAGGAAGCCGATCGCCTCGCCTTCGGTCACCGCGACGAAGACGTCGTGATTCAAGACCTTGCGTCGAACTACATCGAGCGGGAGGTAGCCGTCGGACGAGACGAGGTCCAAGTCGTCGAGGCCAGCCAAACGAACGGTGAGGGTTGGTGCAGCGGGCACAGTGCCAATCAGTTGTTGAGCAGCAGCCTAACGGACTCGGAATTCTGCTGGCGCGGCCACCGAGTGCACAAGTCCAGGTGCTTCTAGGTCACGCGCCACAACAGTCCCACCTGGTACAACAGCGAGCCAAGTCGAGCGTTGCTCACGAGCCGTAACGGGTCGGAGACCAACCTTCCTGCCAACCCGCGCAGCAGCAATTCCCTGTTGGACTGCGCCTCCTTCTGCCGGTGAAAGCAAGCGCTGTAACAGGCAACGCTATGCTCATGCAACACAGGCGGCACCGTTGATCGCGACGCGACCACAGCCTGCTCGCCTCGCAGGAGAGAGGAGCCACTTGTACGTGTTGGCCGCCTTCATTGGGGTCTCGCCCGCGCTCTCTGACCCCTCTCGTTTGGGACCGCGTAGTCTATCGCTGGCGCCAGCCACGGTCTTGGTGTCCCGGTAGCGCCGGGGGTCCGAAACGCTACTTCTGGATCGGAATCGTGACCGAAATGCGCCACATCAGCTCCCAGCGGGGCAGCTCCGCAACAAGAACGTCCGAGGCCATCGCGTAATAGCGCTCGGCAACCTGATGCCTTCCAGTCTCAAACTGGAGTCCAACCCCCGGGGGCAACCGCACGGTTGCGATCGCTCCGTACCAGGGCCTAGCGCTCCAGTCCTCCCGGTCACGGCCATAGTCATGGTGGGTCAGCACCAGACCCACTCCGGCCGCGACCTCTGGTCTGAGGCCAAGCACAGAGAAGCCATAGCCCAAGTCCAAGGCGAGCCTAGGACCCGTGGCTGGATCACCGCGGACCTCGACCTCCTGACCCTGGTAGTCGCGCGTGAGCAGCGTGCCGACACAGCTGGTTCGCCCCAGGAACACGTCAGCCCCGATTCGCACCAACCAAGGACCTCTCGTTTGGAGCGCGGCACCGAGGGCGAAGTCGGAGTCGCGTGCGTGATAGCATTGCCCACCCCCGTGTCCTCCCCACCCGGCGACCACCTCCAACCTCGGCCTCAGCCCGCTCGCGTCCTGTCCACTGAGCGGGTGAGGCCAAGCTGCGACTCCTATCACGACCGCGAGTGCTCCGGCCACGAATGCCGCACGCGGCTCCATGGGTCGACCTCCCAAGGTTGGATAGCCTCCTAGAATGGCAAGCAGGAATGGGAGTAGTCCGTATCCACGATCATTCCGTCCCAGGCGCTTGCGGTCCCATCGCCAACGCTCACCTCAAGCCAGTGCTGGCCTTCTGTCGCGCCTTCGTAGGCGTAGAAGTAGTCCGTGCCTACCACCTGGCCATCCCATCCACTCGTACGTATAGGAGCCGGTACCACCGGAAACGTTGGCCCACCATTCACACCCCTCCGTATAGTACGGTGGCACGTCTGATGGTCCATCGATCTCCGCGGTGAGTGGGTCACCACCGAAGGGTTCCCAGACCCACATTGATCCAAGATCGGCCTCAATGGCAGCGAAGTCGGTGCACCAATGGTCTACCAGTATGGGAACCCCGAAGCAGCATTGGGTGCGGCCAGTATGAATGCCAGTCAGCGCAACCTCATCGTCGCTCTCAATGGTGAAGACGGGCCCGCCACTGTCCCCGGTATCGGAATCTGTGGCATACTTGTTCACGCATAGGATGGTCCGCTCCGGCCCTCCTTGTTCGTATTTGAACTTGACAGCAGAACACGTGGACATCAGGAACCCTCCCTGGAAGCCTTGGTCGATCCCAATGTGGTACAGGGTGGAGTACTGGGGCGGAGGATTCGCACTCCATTTCCCGACAACCTCGAAGATGGAGTCCGCAGGGTTGATCTGAATGGTTTCCAAATAGGGCTGGGCAATAATCCCGAAATCGATGCTGTCAGCCGAGATGTCGTACCGGAACGCGGCGGCGTCCGAAAGGCGGCAGAGGCCGCTCCACGGAAAGGGGCAGTTGAACGCCGGTGGGTCTCGCCATTCGCGCGCGATCGGTGCCCAAGCGACACCGGAGTGAAAGGCCGTATCGGAGTCTAGAGAAGTGAAGGCATGCGAGCAGTGGGACGCGGTGACGAAGACGTTGTTGCCTTCGATCTGCGCGTTGAAGCCGATGGTGCACGCTCCCTTTTGGCCGTTGTGTTCGTAACCTGCGTAGACGTCGAACCCACCCTGCACAGGGAAATGCTGGTCCGTTATGTCGTCTCGAGAATGGGCTCCCCGATGATCTCATAGGTGATAGCGTCATCTGGGATCGATGAGTCAGACAGCGCCGACCGCATCGCGTCCTCGCCGCTACCGTCGGTAAGGAAGACAACTAGTCGATTTCGACCCTCATCGAGGTCGAAACCCGCAAAGTCGGGTAGCCCCGCGACAAGTGTCAGGGCAACCCCACGCCATCGGGCCAATTGGCGGAAGGTGTAGCGCCCCTGCCTGATAGCGATCGGCCGTGAGGACGCTGACAGCCCTCTGCGGTCCGGCCTGGGGCGCTTCGCCTCAGTCACCGCCCGCAATGACTCGGCACGGCCTAGGTCGGTCGTTAGGACCACCAGAGAGTCGGCGTCTGCGAAGTACCCCCCGAAGCTGGGGTCGGCATCCGAGAGCTCTCGAAGGAGGCGCTCCCCCGGTAGGTTGTCCAGAACCTGCTGGAGTCGCGGTTCCACAAAGGCCGTCTGCGCCGGCAGGTCCGTTGCCGAACTGAGGGCGCGCTCATCAACGCACGCGCCAACAGCAGTCACGAGCGTGCATGCGAGCCCTAACCTCGCGAGATACCGAGTCATGCCTTCCTCCAGAGCATGGACATCCGGGTGACGCCCGGAAGTCGAGTTATGTGCCCTGGGGAGGCTGAACTGCGCATCCTATACGGACGGCGTGGATGCCGCAAGTTGTCCGCATGGGCTGGTCGCCGACCTTATCCGCTTCGCGCCGGAGGTCTTCATTTCGTCAGCGGTCGGGGCATGATACCCAGTGCGTCGCCGCAATTCGCGCACTGCATGAGCATGGGCCGCTGCAGAGGGGCGACCGGTGGCGCTCGCTCTGCGGAGAGGCGTTCGGATGTGGAGTGTATGATGGGCTCGGTGGACGGCCTTGACTCGGGTCCGGGTGTTGGAAGTGCAGTCCAACGTCTCGCGATTCTGCTGGCGCGACCACCGAGC
>JAOTVA010000223.1 GCA_029863645.1 Gemmatimonadota bacterium | reverse complement strand
TTCCGCCGGCTGGCGACTTGCGCCACGACGCGCGCCACCTCGTCGCGCGACCCGGGAATGACGACGGCTCCTGGTCTGCACCTCTTCGTCGGGAGAGCATCGGCCGCGTAGGTCTCGAGCGCAGCGGGCGTGGTCCGGACCCAGTTGGGGCCGACGATCGTCTCCACGTGACGCACGACCGCCGTCGGGATCGTCATTGCGGGTCCCCGTCCGGTGCGTGGTGCAGCAGTCCGCGTCCGTTCCGCTTGGCTCGTTGGTGGTGCACCACGCGTCGAGTGACCTCCTCGTTGAGGGAGGCAAGGAGTCCGCGCAGCCGGGTGAGGCGGTCGATGGTGGACCGGGACGTGAGCAGTGGCAGCGCGTCGGCGAAGTCCAGGTCGAGCGATCCGGCGACATGAAACGACGTGGCAGTTGGCTCGAGCGGTATCTCGACCGATTGCGGTGGCTGGTCGTTCAGCACACCCATGGCCGTCACGAAGCGCTCGAAGGCCCGGCGTACCTCACGCGCCAGCGCCTCGGCCTCCGCGTCGTCCGGCCAGGGTGCGTCGCCCATCGGCTCCACATCCGCCACGAGGTACAGGCGGTCCGTCTCCACATAGCGGGACAGGACGTAGCGGTCACCGCCGGTCACGAGGATGTTCGAGCGTCCGTCCGGGAGGGGCCAGACGTTGCGGATGATCACCGACGAGCCGACCGAGCCGAGCGCTGGCGTGCCCTCGACCGCGTCTCCGGTGACCGGTGAGATGCCGAACTCCCGTTCTCCGTGTTCGCAGTCGGCGAGGAGCTGGCGGTATCGTGGCTCGAAGATGTGGAGCGGCGTGGGCGTGCCGGGGAAGACCACGAGTCGCAGGGGGAAGATCGGGAGGCGACGGGGGGACATGAGTCAAAGATACGAGCCCGGGGTGAGGAACGAGAGTGGTGGGCTTTGGAGCCCCAGCGTACACAAGACAAAACGGCCGGCCCGAGGGCCGACCGTCCGTAGTGTCGCGTCGGAAGGGGACTACGCTGCGACCCAGAAGCCCTTCAGCGCCTCGCCGTGGGGGCTCTCGCGCAGCTTCTCGAACGCTCGCTCCCGAATCTGACGTATCCGTTCGCGGGTCACGCCCATCAGATCCCCGATCTTCTCCAGGGTCATGCCTTCGGAGCCCTCCTCCAGCCCGTAGTACAAGTACAGGATCTTGCGCTCCCGGGCGGTGAGGTAGCGCTGGAGCACCTCGTCGATGAACTCGCGCATGAGGCGCCCGTCGGTGACGGTCTCGATCTCGCCGCCCTCGTCGGCGGTGAAGCGCTCACCGAGCGTGGCTGCGTCGCGATCGGAGCGGTCGACGGGAGCGTCCAGCGACATCTCCGCGGCCGTCATCCGGCGCGCGCTGCGGACGTTCTCGACCGTGTCGTTCAGCGCTCGGGCGATCTCGTCATCTGTGGGCTCGCGTCCCAGCTCCTGCGAGAGGTAGGTCTCGGTCCGAGACATCCGGATGAGATGGCTGTTCTGGTTGAGGGGGATTCGAACGCTGCGGGTTTGTTCGGCGAGCGCCTTCAATACCGCCTGCCGCACCCACCACACCGCGTAGGAGATGAACTTCACACCATGTTCCGGATCGAATTTCTTGACCGCCTTGAGGAGGCCCTCGTTGCCGATGGCCACCAACTCCGACAGGTCGAGGCCGTGGCCCTGGTACTTCTTCACGTAGGAGATCACAAACCGCAGGTTCGCGGTGACCAAACGCTCGGCCGCCTTTTGATCGCCCCGCCGCGCCCGGCGGGCGAGCCGTCGTTCCTCCTCGACATTCGGAATGAGGGGGAGCTTCTGGATATCCTGCAGGTACTGGTCGAACGCGGACGACGCAGGCGAACGGAAAAAGCCTTTCGCCTTGCCACTGCGGAGTTGGGTCATACACGCCCCAAGGTCGTTATGAAGGTCGGCTCTGGGAGGGCCAGGTGACCGTGGCGAAAACCCGCCAAAATGACCGATACCAAGGCGGGCCGAATATAGGAAGCACTCTTCGAACAGTCAAGAAAAATGAGTTTTCCACATCACAAATCGTTTGTTTCCAATTTGTTCGGCGCTTTGTCCACTTTTGGGCCGATTTGGGCCGGTGTAGCGATGGTGTCGCGAAACCGTAAGCTGTTGCTGATAGTGGACTTGTGGCGCGGGCCTGTGTGGAAAACCTGTGGGAATCCCTGGCTACCAGGCGAGCGACCGAATGAGATCGCCGATCTTGGTGAGGGGTACCGGGTGGGCGCTCATTGGACCCGGTCCCGGGGCCATCGCGCCGACCGCTCGCGGGAATGCAAAGCTGACAGTCCCATCTGCGGCCATCCTCGTGCGCTGAAGTGCCTCGACGAGCTGGTCGGGGGCGACCGGAGACGGCGGTGCGTCCGGCAATCCGAACGCGACCAGGGCTTCCTCGATCCGGCCCGGCACGCCGCGATCGGTGACGCCGAGCGCGACGCCGAATTTCGCCTCCGCGAGCATGCCGACGGCCAGCGCTTCGCCGTGCAGGAGCTCGTATCCGAGCACGGCCTGCAACGCGTCTGCGATGATCTGGCCGAAGTGCGAGTCCACTAAGGCCTTGTCCTGCCCATCTCGTGGGGTCGAGATCTCCTGTTTGATCTCCACGCTGCGCCGCACCACCGACTCGAGCACGGCTGGCTGTTTCGCCACGATGCCCGCGCGCATCTCGAGCAGGCGCTCGAAGTAGTCGACGTCGGCGAGCACCCCGTGTCGCAGTGTGTGCGCCATTCCCGCGGCCAACTGGACCGGTGGCAACGTCGCCAACGTGGCAACGTCGCCTGCCACCAGCACCGGCTGATGGACTGCCCCGACGAGATTCTTCCCGGCCGGGGTGTCCACCCCCACTTGTCCGCCGATCGCACAGTCCGCCATCGCCGAGAGCGTGGTTGGGAGCGAGACGTGGCGGATGCCATGGAGGAGGGTGGCTGCCACGAACCCCACCAGGTCGCTGCACACGCCGCCGCCCAGCCCGATCAGCGCCACGCGGGAATCGAGCGGGTTCGTCAACAGCTGGTCGGTGAGCGTCGCCCAGCTCTCTCGGGACTTGTTCCACTCGCCCGCCGGAAAGGTGAGCAGGATCGTGGGGGCGACGGTCTTGGCCGCAGCAACGGTGCGTTCGGCGTACAAGGGTGCAACGTGGGAATCACTGATCACGGCGTACCGGGTGGCGGGACAGTGGGCGGCGAGGAGATCGTCGAGCGTCCCGAGCAGTCCCGTGCCCACGATCACCTCATGCGACCCGGTTGGTGGGTCGTCGGCTGGCTGGCGCGGGGTTATAGCGTCACCTCGCCTTCGATCACGGTGATGGCCTGCCCACCCACGCGCACCTCGGCGATGTCACCGCTGGGTGCGACATCGACCTCGACGTCGATCCGGCTGGGTCGGCCGATTTCGATCCCCTGTTCCACCACGATGCGAACAGTGCGGTCCGTCGCAGTCACGAGGCGGTGCCGAACCATGTAGGCGCCGAGGGCTCCGGCGGCGCTGCCCGTAGCGGGATCCTCCGGCACCCCGAGTCCGGGCGCGAACATGCGGCAATGTACCGTGGCGTCCGCCGCGCGGGTTTCCCGTGTGAAGCACATCGCGCAGTCGGTGCCCAGGGTCCGGAGAAACGTTGCGAGGTCGCCCCCGCGCCCGCCGCTCGGCAGGGCGGCGAGCGCATCGAGCGACCTGACGGGGACTATGAGTTGGGGCAGGGCGGTCGAGACCACCTGCGGGGACGGTTCGTCAGCGACGAGATCGGCT
>JAOTVA010000222.1 GCA_029863645.1 Gemmatimonadota bacterium | reverse complement strand
CTTGGCCCGACCTCTCTATGTCTACGTGAAGCACTCGGCGCTTGCCCGTCCCGAGGTGCTCGCCTACGTGACGTTCATGCTGGAAGAGGCCGGTGTGTTGGTGCCGTCCACCGGGTACCATGCGCTTACGCCGGAGGAGTATTCGTCGACGCTTTCCGCGATCCGGGAGGCAGCCCGCGCTGCCGGATGAGTCGATGCCCCACGTCTCGCTGACGGCGAAGGGCAGCCGAAACTTCAAGGAAGGCGCGATCGGCGCGGTGCTGTTCGCATGCGCGGCGGCGTCGACACTCGTGACAATCGGGGTGGTCCTCGTCCTAGTTCGCGAGACCTTCGCGTTCTTCTCCGAGGTCTCGGTCATCGACTTTCTCACCGACACGCGGTGGGAGCCGATGTTTCAGGAGCAGCACTTCGGGGTGCTGCCGCTCCTGGTCGGATCAGTCATGGTCGCCGTGGGCGCGGGGATCGTCGCGCTGCCGATCGGCCTATTGACGGCAATCTTCCTCAGCGAATACGCCGGCCCACGCCTGAGGAAGACTCTAAAGCCGCTGTTGGAGATTCTGGCCGGCATCCCGACCGTCGTGTACGGGTACTTCGCTCTGACGTTCGTGACCCCACTCCTCAGGGTCTTCTTCCCTGAGACCGAGATCTTCAACGCGGCGGCGGCGAGCCTCGTCGTGGGCATCATGATTATCCCCACCGTGTCGTCCTTGTCCGAAGACGCGTTGCGGGCGGTCCCCGATTCTCTTCGGGAGGGCGCCTACGGACTGGGCGCCACGAAGCTGGAGGTTTCGACGAGGGTTGTCGTGCCGGCGGCGCTGTCGGGCGTCATCGCTTCGTTCATCCTCGCCATCTCGCGGGCCATCGGGGAGACCATGGCCGTGACCATCGCGGCGGGTAACCTGCCCAATATCACGGTGAACCCCCTCGAATCCATCCAGACGATGACGGCGTACATCGTTCAGGCGAGCCTGGGGGACACACCGCAGGGGACTACTGCGTACCGAACGCTGTTCGCCGTCGCGATGACGCTCTTCCTTATCACCTTGGCCATGAACGTTCTCAGCCAATGGGTGCTCGCCCGATTCCGCGAGGAGTACCAGTGAGCGAGGCTAACCGCCCCCTCGGCACAGGTGAGTCGACCTTCGACCGACGGCGCCGGCTCATGGGGCGCGCCTTCGCCTGGCTCTGCGGCCTCGCCACCAGTGTTGGCGTAGCCGCCCTGGCCGTTCTCCTCGTCGACCTGCTGATCGACGGGCTGCCACGACTCAACTATGCCTTCCTGACGAGCTTCGCATCGCGCTTCCCCGAGCGCGCGGGCGTGAAGGCGGCCCTGGCAGGCTCGGTGTGGATCCTGGGCCTCACCACGCTCATCGCTTTCCCGCTTTCCGTCGCAGCCGCGATCTACCTGGAGGAGTACGCACCGCGTGGCTGGGTCACCAAGGCGATTCAGACGAACATCGCGAACCTCGCGGGGGTCCCCTCGATCGTGTACGGCATCTTGGGCCTCGCGCTCTTCGTGCGCGCGCTCGGACTAGGGCGAAGCGTGATCTCGGGTGCGCTCACCCTGGCGCTCCTCATCATGCCAGTCATCATCATGGCCGCCCAGGAAGCGATCCGGGCGGTCCCCAGCACGATACGGGAGGCCGCGTACGGCCTGGGGGCGACTCGATGGCAGGTGGTCAGCTACCAGGTGCTCCCGATGGCCCTACCGGGCATCCTGACGGGGACGATCCTCGCTCTGTCGAGAGCCGTCGGAGAGAGCGCGCCCCTCATCATGGTGGGCGCCGTGGGCTTCCTCGCCTTCACGCCGAAGGGTCTTTCGGACCAATTCACCGTACTCCCGCTCCAGATCTATAATTGGGTGTCACGGCCTCAGGATGAGTTCCGGGAGCTCGCGGCGGCGGGCATCCTGGTCCTGCTGGCACTTCTTCTCAGCATGAATGCAGTTGCCATCGTTATGCGCAATCGCGCACAGGCCCAGCGCTAGCCATGTCGACAACCTACGACATCGACCTGGCTGGTCGGGAGCCGGCACTCGAGGCCATCGACCTCTCCGTGTACTACGGCGACACGCATGCCGTCCAGGACGTGTCACTGACGGTGCCGTCGAACAAGGTGGTTGCGCTCATTGGGCCGTCGGGGTGCGGCAAGAGCACGCTCCTGCGCTGTTTCAATCGGATGAACGACCTGATTGGCAGCGCGCGGGTGGAAGGGCGAGTCGACTTCCATGGCCAGAATCTCTACGACGATGCGATCGACCCTGTCGAGGTGCGGAGGCGCGTGGGCATGGTCTTTCAGAAGCCGAACCCGTTCCCGAAATCCATCTACGACAACGTCGCCTTCGGTCCTCGTGTGAACGGGCTGAAGGACGACCTAGACGCCACCGTGGAGCAGTCACTCCGGAGCGCCGCCCTGTGGGACGAGGTCAGTGACCGACTCACCGATTCGGCGTACGCCCTATCGGGTGGTCAGCAGCAGCGTCTGTGCATCGCGCGAACGCTCGCGGTCAAACCCGAGATCGTCCTGATGGACGAGCCGGCTTCGGCGCTCGACCCGATCGCGACGCAAAAGATCGAGGAGCTCATTTACGAGCTGAAGAAGGAGTACACGATCGTGATCGTCACCCACAACATGCAGCAGGCCGCCCGCATCTCGGACTACACCGCCTTCTTGTACATGGGCCAGCTGATCGAGTACGGTCCCACGGAAACGATCTTCACGAACCCTCGTGAAGAGCGAACGGAGGCCTATGTGACCGGGAGATTCGGATGACCGAGGAGCAGAAACGGCGCCGCCGCTTTCACGATGAGCTCGACACCCTCCAGGAACGTCTCCTGGAAATGGCCGACATCGTCGAGGGGCTCATCCGTAGAGCCACGCAGGCGGTCATCGACAGAGATGCCTCGGCTGCGGCGGAGGCGATCGCCACCGACGACCGCGTCGACGAACTCGAGGTGGAGATCGACGAGCGCGTCATCGAGTTGCTCGCGCTCCAGCAGCCCATGGCCTCCGACCTTCGCCAGATCGTCACCACGAACAAGATCTCCAACGACCTGGAGCGCATGGGCGATCATGCCGTGAACATCTCCAAGGCCGCTCGTCGGCTGAGCGAGGCACCACCGCTCCCTGAGATTCGTGAGTTCTCGGAGATGGCTTCGATCGCGGAGGGAATGGTCTCGGACTCCCTCGCGGCTTATGTGTCCCGGAATCCGGGGACGGCGCGCATGGTGTGCGCGACAGACGACGATGTGGACGACCTGCGGAGCTCCATGTACCGGATCCTGGTCACCCACATGCTCGAGGACCAGAAGCGGCTCAGTGGCGCGCTCGAGCTCCTGCTGATTTCGCAGAACGTCGAGCGGATTGCGGACCTCGCCACAAACATCGCCGAGGACGTGGTGTTTCTCGTCGAGGGCCGGACGATCAAGCACGGGGCGGAGCAGGACTAGGCGCCATAGCCTTTCCTTGCGTGGCGCGGGGCTTGGGTCCATTCTTCGCGCCGCCTACCTGAGTCCACTGCACCGGGAGCGGTTCCTTGAACGCGATCGTCCTGTTGGTGATCGGTTTTTTGGCTTTCTCGCTGGGATATGCATTCTACTCGAAGTTCCTAGCGGGCCAGATCTTCAAGCTCGATCCGGACTTCGAGACGCCGGCGCACGAGTTCGAGGACGGCGTAGACTACGTCCCCACGCGGAAAATCATCCTCTGGGGACACCACTTCGCAGCGGTTGCAGGCGCCGCGCCGATCGTGGGTCCCGGAATCGCCGTGGTCTGGGGTTGGCTGCCCGCC
>JAOTVA010000221.1 GCA_029863645.1 Gemmatimonadota bacterium | reverse complement strand
AGTTTCGGCACGCCACTCCGGAGGAGGGCGCGGCGGCCATCGAGGAGGCCACCGGGCTCTGCACCGGGGTGCGCGTCCTGGGCACGTTCACGGCTTGGCAGGCCGACCCACAACCTGAGTGAAGCCACCCCTTCGGGGGCCCCAGGCTTGACGCCCCCTGTTCAGACGAGTAATGATCGGGCTGACGTTCGGTAGGTTCACGGGCCCGCCGGGGTACGGCGACCGCCCGCAACTTGGTGATCGAATGAGCGGTACCATCGCGCTCGGCCTCATCCTCATCTCCGCGCTCCGACTTCTCGGGCTCCTTAGGGAGCTTGACGAGTGGGCCCGGCCCGGCGTTCGGACGAGGTAGCGACACCGCGAACGAACCTTCCAGGCGGCGGGCCCCCTCGAGAGGCCCGCTGTTTTTTTTTAGTTGCACCCGATCAGGAAGATGACAATGGCCCGCATCACGGTGTTCGACACGACGCTCAGGGACGGCGAACAGTCTCCAGGCTGCAGCATGACCGCGCCGGAGAAGCTTCGGCTTGCACAGGAGCTGGCCGAGCTCGGTGTCGACGTCCTCGAGGCAGGCTTCGCGGCGAGTTCTCCGGAGGATGCCGAATCGATACGGTCGATCAGTCGGGACGTATCGGGTCCCATCATCACGGCCCTGGCACGCTCGACGCGTAGCGACATCGAGGCGGCGGCGTCGGCGCTGGAGCCGGCCTCGCGGTCGCGCATTCATGTGTTCATCGCCACCTCCGACATCCATCTCAGCCAGAAGCTCGGCATCTCCCGCGAGGAATGCCTCGAGCAGGCGGCCGAGGGCGTGCGGCTGGCCCTCAGCTACTGCGACGATGTGGAATTCAGCGCTGAGGATGCGACGCGTTCAGACGTGGAGTTCCTGATCCAGGTCATCACGGCGGCGGTTGAGGCGGGTGCCACCACGATCAACATCCCTGATACGGTGGGATACGTGCTGCCCGCCGAGATCGAGAGCCTGTTCAGCACGCTTCTGGCTCGCGTGCCCGGACTGAGTGACCGCGTCTTGAGCGCGCACTGCCACGATGACCTCGGCTTTGCCGTGGCGAACTCGATGGCGGCGATCGCTGCGGGTGCCCGGCAGGTCGAATGCACGATCAACGGCATCGGCGAGCGCGCAGGGAACGCGGCCCTCGAGGAAATCGTCATGGCCCTGCAGGTACGTCGCGAGAACCTGGGTCACGAGACCGGCATCCACACGGAACGGATCTACCGGACGAGTCGACTCCTCTCGTACCTGACAGGCGTAGAGCCACAGCCGAACAAGGCGATCGTCGGCCGCAATGCCTTCGCGCACGAGGCGGGCATCCACCAGCACGGCGTCATCAAGAACCGGCTCACATACGAGATCATGACGCCGGAGATGGTCGGGGCGCCCGGCACGGAGCTCGTCCTTGGCAAGCACTCCGGCAAACACGGTCTCGACGCGCGATACAAGGCGCTGGGCTACAGCCTCACACGCGAGGAGCTGAAGCGGGTGACGCGGGACTTCAAGGAACTGGCGGACCGCAAGAAGACGGTCCTCGACGAGGACCTGATCTCGATTCTCCATCACGAGGTCATGGAGGACGTCCCTGAGGTGCACGTGCTGGTTTCATTGGACGTCCACTGCGGTGGCGACGAATCGTCGGCGACAGTTGCGATCGAGAGCGAGGGCGCGACACGCAACGGTGAGGGGAAGGGCGATGGTCCCATCGCGGCGGCATTCGCAGCGATCGACTCGCTGCTCGACATCGAAGTCGTCCTCGAGCGCTTCTCGATCCGCGCAGCCACCCCGGGCAGGGACGCATTGGGCGAGGTATCGATTCAGGCCCGCATCGACGGGCACACGTTCACGGGTCGGGGCGCACACACAGACGTGGTGCGGGCGTCGGCCGAGGCGCTCCTGCACGCAGTCAACAAGGCGGCCGCTGCGCGTTCTCTGGAGGCTGGCCACGCGATGGCGACCTCCGAGGTTGGAGGCGTCTAGTGAGCGAAGTTCGCGTCGTATCGCTTCCGGGCGACGGGATTGGCCCCGAAGTCACCGAAGCCATGACGCACGTGCTCGAAGCAGTCGCCTCGAAGTACGGCCACAGACTGACGGTCGCGGAATACGCGGTAGGCTACCACGCGTTCGAGGAATGCGGGACACCGCTACCGGACGAGACCCTCGCCGCGGCCGTGAAGGGACCCGCGGTCTTTCTCGGTGCCGTCGGCGATCCACGTGCTGACGGGCTAACGGGTGATAAGCGCCCCGAAGCGGCACTCCTCAGGTTGCGTTCGGAGTTGCAGTGCTTCGCCAACCTGAGACCCGCGAAAGTGGACCAGCCCCTGGTTACGATGTCGGCGCTCAAGCCGGAGATCGCGTCGGGCTGTGACATGGTCATCGTCCGGGAGCTGACAGGCGGACTGTACTACGGCATGCCGCGCGGGAACGATGGCACCCGGGCCGTGAACACGCTCGTATACACGGCCAGCGAGGTGGAGCGGGTCGCCCGCGTCGCGTTCGAGCTGGCCGGGCGCCGCCGAGGGCATCTCACCTCGGTGGACAAGGCCAACGTCCTCGAGGTATCGCAGCTGTGGCGCTCGATCGTCTCCGACCTGGCCAGCGAGTACCCCGAGGTGACCCTCGAGCACATGCTCGTCGACCGGGCCGCGATGGAGCTGGTGACGTATCCGGCACGTTTCGACGTCATCCTCACCGAAAACATGTTCGGCGACATCCTCAGTGACGAGGCGTCGGCGATGTGCGGCTCACTCGGCCTGCTCTCTTCGGCCAGTGTGGGCGGAGACGTGGGCCTCTACGAGCCAGTGCACGGGTCGGCACCCGATATCGCCGGGCGGGGTATCGCGAATCCCATCGGCGCGATCCGGTCAGGGGCGATGATGCTGTCGCACAGCTTCGGTCTCCAGGAGGAAGCCGACGCGGTGGAGGGGGCGGTCACCCGAGTGCTCGCGGACGGGCTGCGTACGGCCGACCTCGCCGGGCCAAACGGAAAAGCAGTATCCACTCGAGAGTTCGCGAACGCAGTCGCAGAGGCCATAGCATGAGTAGCACGGGTAGGACCCTCCTCGACAAGATCTGGGAGCGCAGCCTGGTGAAGGCCGGCAACGGGAAGCCGGATCTGATGTATGTCGATCTGCACTTGGTGCACGAAGTCACGTCGCCGCAGGCGTTCGAGGGACTGACGCTCGCGGGTCGAGAGGTCCGGAGGCCCGACCTGACGCTCGCTACCGTGGACCACAACGTGCCGACGACGGACAGGTCGCTGCCGATCCTCGATCAGCTGGCGAAGCAGCAGATGGATGTGCTCAGGCGCAACGCGGAGCGTTATGGCATCCGCTTCCTCGGCGTCGACGATCCCCGTCAGGGCATCGTCCACGTGATCGGGCCGGAGCTCGGCGTCACGCGGCCCGGCATGCTCATCGTGTGCGGGGACAGCCACACTTCGACTCACGGGGCGTTCGGCGCACTGGCGTTCGGAATCGGGACCTCCGAAGTAGAGCATGTGCTCGCGACACAGTGCATTCCGCAGCGCCGCCCTCGCTCCATGGAGATCCGGCTCGAAGGGACGCCTCCAGATGGGGTGACGGCCAAGGACCTGATCTTGGCCGTCATCGGACAGATCGGCGTCTCCGGCGGCGGCGGGCATGTCGTCGAGTACACGGGCGAAGCGATCCGCGCCCTGTCGATGGAAGAGCGCATGACGATCTGCAACATGTCGATCGAAGCAGGCGCGCGGGCCGGGATGATCTCCCCCGACGAGTCGACCTTCGAGTGGCTCCGC
>JAOTVA010000220.1 GCA_029863645.1 Gemmatimonadota bacterium | reverse complement strand
GACCTGGAATAGGCGTCGGCCCGCCCCCTTATCTGCACGATGAGCGTGTTGAAGCCCGCCGCAGCAGCGTCGGCGACCATCTCGCGAACCTCTTCCTCGCTTGTCATGCTCGAACGGACCACCCAGAGGCCCCGCACCTCGGCGAAGGAGCGGACCGGCCGAGTGCTCCGCGGTACGGCTGCCTTGGGCGTCACCGGGCGCGGCGCCTCACGCGGCCTCGTCGCCTCTATCGGAGGGCTGACCGGTGCCGTCACTCCAATGGGTGTGCACGCTGCCGGGATCACCGCCAGAAGCGTGATCGCTCGCAACGCCCTCATCGCCGCTCCCTGAAGAAAGTCTTCAACAGCTCCGACGATTCGTCGGCCAGCACACCACTCGATACATCACAGCGGTGGTTGAGTCGAGAGTCTTGAAGAAGGTTCTCCAGCGAGCCAGCCATCCCGGCTTTCGGGTCAGAGGCCCCGAAGACGACGCGGGGGATGCGCGCGAGGACGATCGCTCCGGCACACATCGCGCACGGCTCGAGGGTCACGTAGAGCGTTGTGCCGAGCAGGCGCCAATCTCCCATGACCGAAGCCGCCTGCCGGATCGCCACCATCTCGGCATGCGTCGTCGGGTCCGCTTCGCCTACGGTGCGGTTGGACCCCTCACCGAGGCTCGCGCCGTCGCGCACGATAACCGCACCAACGGGCACTTCCTGATCGACGGCGGCCGCGCGCGCCAACTCGATGGCACGCGCCATCCAGCGCCGATCGGTGGAAGCTTCGGTGTCGAGCTCTGACGGCGGAGAGGCCATCGAGCGATCCGAATCAGTGTGGCGTGAGACTGAGCGAGGCCGCGTTGTCCATGCGCCGGTACAGGCCGGTGACGCGCCCGATGAGTCGGAGTCCCTTCGCGTCTTCGACGATGGTCGTTTCGCCTCCGGGCTTCAGGGCCTCGAGGTGCAGACCTTTCCCGTTCCTTGAAAAGCGATGAAACACAGAGTCACCGCCAACACGCGCCACCACGATGTTTCCGTCTTCAACCTCGTCCACGGCGACAGGCGAGACGAGCACGTAGTCCCCTGGTGCGACGCCGAGTACCGCGAGGTCACCAGAGGCGGCACGCACGAAGAAGCCGCCATTCTCACCACCGAGCGCCCGATCGATGGAGACATGCATCTCCGGACGGGCATCGCGTACACCTTCCTCGGGTAGCTCGGCAAAGCAGGGTATGGATACCGTGTCCGCGCCGAGGTCGACCCCAAGAATTTTCACGCCCCGTGAGCGCGAAGGGTCGCGTTCTAAGAAGCCCTTCTCGGCGAGCGCCTGGAGATGCTCCGACACGGTCTTCGTGCTTTTGATGCCGAAGCGCTCACCAATTTCACGAATCGAGGGCTGATAGGTATTTGCCCGAAGGTACTGGACCATGAAGTCCAGAATCTTCCGCTCGATTTCCGTGAGGGGCTCGACCTGCCTATTGGCGGCCGTGCTCTCGCGTTGTGCGACCGTGTCGGTGCGTGCCACGTAAGCGCCTTGAGGGGGGCCAGTGCCGCGCCCGGGTCGTTAACGAGCGCTATCCTAATGTGCGCGTCCGAAGAGTGTCAAGAAAGCCTTTTCTTCTGGGGCGCATACGCTTCACCCGAGGCACAAACGCGCTGTTTCCGGCGGGGCCGCTGGGGGCTCAGTCGTCGAGCCTCGCTAGGAGGATCGCCTTGGCCGTCTTGGGATCCGCCGCGCCGCCCGTCTTCTTCATGACCTCTCCTACGAAGAGCCCGATGAGTGCACTCTTTCCCGCGCGATACTCAGCGACCTTGTCTGGCCATGCCGCGAGCACGGTGTCCGCGACCTCACCGAGCGCATCGGGGTCACCCACCTTCGCGAGCCCCATCGTCTCGACGAGGTCGGCTGGATCCCCGCCCTCCTCCACCATGCGGGCCAGCACATCCTTCGCGGCGCGCCTCGATACGACACCCCCATCCACGAGCTCAGCCAAACGTCCAAGCTCACGGCCGCGCACGGGGAGCTCCATGGGAGCACGGTCGCCCACCAGACCCCGCAATTCGTTGACGACCCACGCCGCGAGGCCTGATGCGTCTGCGTAGGTGGCCAACCCAGCCTCGAAGAACTCCGCCCAGTCCGGGGCGTCCGCCAAGAACTCCGCGTGCTCTTCGCTCACACCCAGTTGCTTGGTGTATCGTTCGACCCGGGCTTCCAACGCAGGATCGCGGGGACGGCTGGGCTTCGCGGCACGTTCGCCACCAGTGGCCGCGGACTCGGTACGGCTGCGCCCCTTGGCCTTGACAGCATCCGCTGCGCCGTCCCGCTTGGTCCACGTGTCCTTCAGCGGCACGATCCGGTTGAACACCAAGCGCGGTCCGACACCATCCACGGGGTCTCGCCAAAAGTACCCCGTGCGCTCGAACTGATAGCGTGTATCCAACGCATCATCTGTCACGGATGGTTCGACCATCGCGCCCCGCACAATCGTGAGCGACTCCGGATTCACGCTCTGCAAGATCTCTTCGTCGTGGGCGGGCATCCCGTCCACATGAGGGGCCGCGTCCGCGAACAGCCGCTCGAAGAGCCGGACCTCGGCTGGGAGGCCGTGCTCCGCCGACACCCACTGGATCGTGCCCTTCACCTTGCGACCGTCCGGAGTGTCTCCACCATATGTCGCCGGATCATAGCTGCACCGCAGCTCGACCACGCGGCCTTCGTCATCCTTGACCACGTCCTCGCAGCGAATGACGTATGCGTAGCGGAGCCTCACTTCGCCGCCTGGCACCAGCCGTCGGAATCCCTTCGGCGGCGTTTCCTCAAAGTCTGACCGCTCGATCAAGAGTTCACGTCCGAACGGGACGGGCCTCGATCCCTCGAGCGGGACGTCGTGCGGGTAGTACGGCGCGTCGAGGGACTCCGACTTCCCCTCGTCGTAGTTCGTCAGGACGACCTTCAGGGGGTCGAGTACTGCCATCACCCGAGGCGCAGAAAGGTTCAGCACTTCCCGCACCGCGAAGTCGAAGCGCGCCCTCTCGATCACTGCGGGACTCTTGGCCACGCCGATCATGTCGCAGAAAAGGCGTACGGCCTCCGCGGGCACCCCGCGTCGCCGAATCGCCACCACGGTCGAGAGGCGAGGGTCGTCCCATCCGGTCACGACACCCGAGGCAACCAGCGGCGCGATCCTGCGCTTGGATAGCACCGAGTCTTCGAGGTCGAGCCGGGCGAACTCGTACTGGTGCGAGCGCGGCTCCTCGATACCGACGCTGTCCAGCACCCAATCGTACAGCTCACGGTTGTTCTCGAATTCCAGGGTGCAGATCGAGTGGGTCACCTCCTCGAAGGCGTCCTCGAGGCAGTGCGCGTAGTCGTAGAGCGGATAGATGCACCACTCGTCGCCCTGCCTGTAGTGGTGCGCGTTGCGAATGCGATAGAGGACGGGGTCCCGCATGAGCATGTTGGGAGAAGCCATATCGATTTTGGCCCTCAGGACGTGCGCACCGTCCTCGAACTCTCCCGCCCGCATCCGCGCAAACAAGTCGAGATTCTCTGCCGCATCACGCGAGCGATAGGGACTCGCCACGCCCGGCTCGGTGACAGTTCCGCGTGCCTCGCGAATCTCGTCCGTGCCGTGCGAGTCCACATAAGCGAGTCCCTTCTCGATGAGCCGCAGCGCGCACTCGTACATCCGCTCGAAATAGTCCGACGCGTAATAGAGGTGCTCGCCCCAGTCATAACCGAGCCAGCGCACGTCGTCCTGCATGGCCAAGACGAACTCTTCCCTCTCGGTGTCGGGGTTGGTGTCGTCGTAGCGCAGATGACACCGCCC
>JAOTVA010000067.1 GCA_029863645.1 Gemmatimonadota bacterium | reverse complement strand
CGCCACCCCGCCCGCCGTCGCCTTCGACCCGGATCGCGATCTCGGTGGGATGATGTGCCGAAACGACGTGAACGGCGATGCGTGCTTCACGCGGCTGCAGCTCCAGCACGTGAAGGACTTCTATTCGGGTGCGTACGACAGCTCGGGCCGGATCATCTATCCAGGGCACACCCTGGGATCCGAAGACCAGTGGATCAACCTGTACATCCCCAATGCTCGGAACCGCTACAGGGCCGGTGCGTTAGGGGTGACCGCCGATCACCTGAACTACCTCTTCTACGAGACCGATCCCGGCGTGGCACCGCGCGACTTGAACGACGTGTCACGGGTACCTCTTGCGAATGCGACTCCACCGGAGTGGGCGTGGTGGCAGTTCGATATCGACGATGTCACCAGCGGGAAAGGCGACTTCATGAAGGCGATCACCGATGCGAACGATCCCGATCTGTCGCGTATGCTGCTCGAGCGCGAAGCCAAGCTGATCATGTACCACGGCTGGTCGGACGGATTAATCGTCCCGGGTGGCACCGTCGACTACTACGAGCGCATGGTCGGCGCGACGTTCGGCGGCGACCTCGACGCGGCGCGTGAGCGCGCGCGTCTCTTCATGATTCCCGGGATGGGTCACTGCCGGGGAGGGCCGGGGCCGGACACGTGGGACCGTCTCGCTCCGCTGGTGGAGTGGGTCGAGCGAGGAAACGCGCCCGACGCACTAATCGCGACGCACAGCACGGGCGGGGTGGTCGACAACGAGCGTCCCATCTTCCCGTACCCGGACCAAGCCGTATACGCGGGGCCGGCCGGTGGCCAGAACGATCCGGCGAACTGGGTGGCGGAGAACTTCAGGCGACGATAAGCGTCAGCTCATGAAGTGCTTGGCTCCGGCCGCCGTAAGGATCGCCCTGGCGCGTTCACCACGCTCGCCTTTCGCCTGAACCCCCACCCACACGACGCCGTCGTGGATGTGGGCGGCATGGAAGTTGGCCTCGGTCTCCGCCATCTCTAGCGACGTCAGCGCGCCGACCGCGAAGCCCGCTGCCCCTCCGGCGAACGCGCCCTCGAGCGCCGCGACGATGGGGCCCGCCGCGACTAGAGTCAGCGGTCCGAAGGTCATGCCTGCGACGGCGACCCCGACCCCCGCGAGCACCGCACCGACCGCGGCTCCGACCGACGCACCACGCCCGACCTTGAAATTCTGGTGCACCATCACGTTCTCGTGCTCGCGCTTATGGGAAGCGATCACGTTGATCTCGTGATAGGGATCGAAGTGCGATTCGATGAGCTTCTGCACCGCGTCAGCTGCGTGCTCCTCGTCCGCAAAGACCCCCGCGACGACTCCTCTTTCCGGGTGGCTAACCATGGTCTCCATTCTCCGTCAATCGGTATCAGAGAATAATGGCCAGCCCGCGCTCGGGCTGCGGTCGGGAAAAGCCCGACTCGGGGTGTGGGAGTTGGTTACCCCTGAGCCGGTCTGCCTTCTGGCTTCCGGGTCGTTAGGGGTAGCGCGATCGAAACTGCGGCCAGTCCTGCGATGATGTAGAACGGCGTCGAAAAGCCTCCCGTGGCGTCCACGATCGCGGCGATGGCCAGGGGCCCGACGACGCCCCCCAGGCTCCACGCGACGATCATGGCTCCATAGATCGCTCCCGCGTTCTTGGGTCCGAAGAAGTCCGCCGCGGCCGCCGGCATCGTGCCGAAGCCTCCTCCGTAACAGAGGTAGACAAGGGCCGCGATGACTGAGAACAGAGCGGTAGAACCGGCCACCGGGAGCACCACGAAGCACACGACCTGAATCGCGAACATGGTGACGAACGCGGGCATTCGGCCCATGTGGTCACTGCCCCAGCCCCACAACACGCGGCCCGCCCCGTTGAAGATGCCCAGGATGCCGACGAGGCCCGCCGCGCTGGCGGCGCTCATGCCGGCGATGGCCACGGCGGCCGGTGCCGCCTGTGAGACCAGCGCGATGCCGGCGGTCACATTGAGCGTGAGGATACCCGTGAGCCGGTACCACTGAGGGGAGCGGAGCGCTTCTCCGAGGAGGTAGGAGTCACTCGTGGCCGCGACGCGCGCGGCAGATGGCTCGAAGCCGGGCACGGCGTAGCCTTCAGGTGGATTGCGGAAGAACGAGCCGCCGATCAGTGTCGCCACGAGGTACGCGATGCCGAGCGGAAGGAACGTTGCCGATACGTCGGCTGGGTCGATGAGGCGGTTCGCCACCGGTGCCGTGATGAGGGCGCCCGCTCCGAATCCCGCTACCGCGATACCGGTAATGAGTCCCCGCCTGTCCGGGAACCACTTCACGAGCATGGCGATCGGTACGATGTAGCCCGCGCCGAGGCCGAGGCCAGCGATCAGCCCGTACGTCAGGATCAGCAGCCAGAGCTGATCCGGCGTCTCCACGAGCGAGGCCAGCATCATGCCGATGGAGTAGATGACCCCTCCCACCAACACGACCGGCCGCGGGCCGATGCGGTCCTGGATGCGTCCCCCGACCAGCGTCCCGATGAAGATCACGCCGATCGCGACGGTGAAGGGCAGAGTTGTCTGCGTACGCGACCACCCCATCTGATCGATGAAGGGGTTCACGAAAACGCTCCACGCATAAACGGCGCCCAGTGCGAGCTGCACGAGGACCGCCGCCCCCGCCAAGAGCCAGCGTCCTCTGGTCGGGTCGTTCATCGCGTCGCCTCGACGGCTGATGGCAGTCGGATCCGTTCCGAGCCGGTGTATACGTTGAAGCGCTCGCCACGTAGGAAACCGACGAGCGTCATACCGAACCTGCGCGCCACGTCGACCGCCAGACTCGAGGGCGCCGAAACGGAGCAGACGACGGGAATGCCGGCGACGAGCGCCTTCTGCAGGATCTCATAGCTCGACCGCCCGCTGACCATAAGAATGCGGTCAGTGAGCGGAAGGCCCCCCTCGAGGAGTGCCCAGCCCACCACCTTGTCGACGGCGTTGTGCCGCCCGACGTCCTCGCGCAGGCAGATGAGTTCTCCGTCTGCTGTGAACAGGCCCGCGGCATGGAGTCCTCCGGTGGACTCGAAAAGCCCTTGGGCGTCCCGAAGTCGGTCCGGTATCCTGTACAGCGTAGCTGCATCGACCTCGAAGCCTTCCGGAAGGCTTTCGCATCCGGACGACTCCAACGCGTCGAGACTCGCCTTCCCGCAGACGCCACATGCACTGCTCGTAAAGAAGTGACGATCGAGGCCCGGCAGATCCGGAAGCTCAGTCGAGGCCAGTTCGACCGTGACGACGTTGTACTGCTGCGCTGCGTCGAGAGCAGGGTCGGTGCAGTAACGGAGCTCTCGCGCATCCCGACGGTGGCCGATGACGCCCTCGCCGTGCAAGAAGCCTGCGACGAGCTCGAAGTCCGCGCCGGGTGTGCGCATCGTGATCGCTAGCGTGCGCGTCCTGCCGCCTGCGGCCAGGCGAATCTCGAGCGGCTCTTCAGTGGCGAGCTGATCCGACCGTTCGCTCGTATGTCCGCCCTCGACCTGTCGTATGCGGGTGCGGGTCTTACTCCTGGCCCGCGGAGTCATCCGACCTTTTCCAGGATGACGGCGGCGTTGAAGTCGGGAATCCCGGCCTGGGGTGAGCGACGCTTCCGGTCCAGGAGGGTCTGACCCTCCGGCCAGTGAACCTGGAGGCTCCCGGGCGTGACCGGAGCGAGGGTCGCACGTCCGCGGAATTCACCGAATCCGTTGCGAAGCAGTAGCGCGTCGCCGTTTCGAATCGCGAGTCGCTCCGCATCGGGACGACTGATGAGAATCGCTTCGCGCACGGCGCCGGTCAGGCTGTCCTTCGCCTCGTGCACGATGCTGTTGAACTGCTTGCCGCGGCGGGTCGTCACTGTGAAGTGCCCGTCGGGGACGTCGACCTGCGGCGGCTCGACCACAGAGAAGTGCGCCTTGCCGTCCGGGGTCGGGAAGTTCCAGCCGGCGCACAGCAGCTCGCCGCCGTACTGAAACTGGTCGCCGAACTTCTCGAGCTTCTCGATGCCGCCGTAAAGGGGGATCGCTTCGCTGATCTCCCGGCGAATCGCGGGAGTCCCGGAGAAGCGGACCTTGTCGGCGAGGTCGGGCGCGGCGTGGGCGGCGATATCGGAGAAGATCTGCCACTCCGGTCGGGCCTCGTCGACGCGGGGTCCCTCGATCTCGGGGCTGAAGATGACCCTTCGCTCCGTGGTCGTTTCCGTCACGCCGCCCGTCATCTCGTATCGTGTCTGGGCCGGTAGGATAACAACCGTATCGGCGGGCTCCACGAGCATCTGGCTGGAAAGCACGATGTCGATGTGTACGCGGAGCGGAATACGCGCTACGGCGTCGCGGCAGTACTCGGGGTCGGGAAGCACCCTGAGGAAGTTGCCACCGGAGCTTACGAGGACATCCAGTGTGCCGTCGTGCGCTGCATCGATCATCTCCGGCGCGGTGAGGCCCGTCTTTGGATGGACGTCGAAGCCCCACCGCTGTGAGAATCGTTCGGCGTTCTCCTCGGTCAGTGGGAGGCCGCCCGGAAGGACGGTGGAATAGGCACCCATTTCCGCTCCGCCCTGGACGCCGGAGTGGCCCCGAATCGGCATGAGGCCGCACTTCTCGCGTCCGACGAAGCCGCGGCTCAGACCGAGGTTCACGATGGCGCGGACGTTGTCCTCGCCGCACTCGTGCTGGGTGATGCCCATCGCCCACACGAAGACCGCGGTCGCCGACTCGCCTACCATTCTGGCGAACTCCAACATCTCGTCTCGGTTGACCCCAGCGAGCGCCTCCAGCTCCTCCCAGCTCTGGCGGGCGAGGGCCTGCGAAAGCTGGTCGTAGCCCGCGCAGTGCCGATCGATGAAGTCTCGGTCCACCCAATCGCGCTCGATCATGTGCTTGAGCGCACCATTCAGGAAGCCGATGTCGCCGCCGATGTTGATGAGGAAGAAGCGGTCGGCAATCTTCGTCCCGAAGACCGCGCTCTCCGGGTTCGACGGCACCCAGTACCGCTCCATGCCGGGCTCGCGGTAGCTGTTGATGACCACGACCTTCGTGCCCGCCTTCTTCGCCTTGTACAGGTACTTCATCGAGACCGGCTGATTGTTCGCGACGTTCGCGCCGACGAAGACGACCAGGTCGCTGCCGATCCAGTCGCTGTACGAGCACGTCGTCGCACCGACTCCGAGCGGGCCCTTGAGTCCGAACGTGCTCGGTGAGTGGCAGATGCGCGCGGCGTTGTCGATGGAGTTGGTCCCCATCGCGCGCACCGCTTTCTGCGCCGCGTAGTAGTTCTCGTTGGGCTGCCCCCGGCTCGTCATGTAGAAACCCAGCCGGTCGGGCTCGCTGCGTCTGATGTGCCCGGCGACCACGTCGAGGGCCTCATCCCACCCGAGCCGTGTGAATCCGGCCTCGCCCTTCCTCCGGATGAGGGGATAGGGAAGCCGCCCCAGCTCCTGAAGCTCGGTGTCGCTCAGCTTGCGAAGTGGAGCCACGTCGGAGAGGTGTGCCGACGGCAGCGCACCCATGGTGTTCAGGCGCAGCAGTCGCAGCCGGATGTTGCAGAGATGGGTTTCATCGAGGGTCCAGTCCCGCAGGCCCATCGTGCCGAGCGAACAACCGTCGCAGGTGCCTTGAGTGAGAATGCGCCAGGCATAAGCGAGGTTGTCGCGATTCTCGCCGACGGCCCGCACGATCTCCCAGTAGCCGTTGGGTCTTTGCTCTCCGATGCCGAACGGCTTCAGACTGGCCCAGTTCGCAGGATCGATGAGCTTGGGTCGCTTGTGCGCCGTCATTCTTTCCGTACCCTCCGGTCGGCCACCGCCAACTCCTGCGGCGTGTTCACGTTGAGGAGCAAGGAGCCGCCCACCTCTGCGCTCGACTCCGCGGGAAGGCGGCGGACCCGCAGCCGAGTGAGTAAACCGCGCATCGAGTACTGGCCACTCGCGAGCGAGGCCTCCATCGCCGGGTATGCGCTTGATGCGTACCAGGCGCAGAGTGGCTGGGCCTCCCCCCACTCGTCGAGCGGGACAACCGCGTCGAAGTCGGGTCCGGCGTAAGAGAGGATCGTGGTCATCAAGGACGGTGTGACCAACGGCAGGTCGCAGGCCAGGACGAGCAGGCCAGGCCGACCCAACTCACTCGTCCATCGCAGCCCGGCTGCCACGCCCGAGAGCGGCCCGCCACCTGCCTGCACATCCGCGCACCAGGGAAGCGCCATCCGCCTGGCGAGCGTCCCGTTTCCGCCCAGGAGGACGACCGGGTCGGCGCTCTCCCTCAAGGTGCGGACGGCCCACGCTGCCATCGACCGGCCGCCCACATGTGTGGTGGCCTTGTCGGCGCCGAAGCGGCGACTCTGCCCGCCCACGAGGACGCCCCCGATCGGTTTGCTGCTGGTGGGGTCGAACATCGGGGCAATGTCGGCTTGGGCCCGGAAAGATGCCAGGTGGGACCCGCTGGGTGATCGATGGACGAAGCGGGCGCTACTCGACAGGTTCCGTGGAGTCTCGGACCGAATCACGGAGAAGCGATCATGCGCGTCGCACTGGCCATCGCACTACTCGTCACGTCCTCCGGCCTGGAGGCTGGAGCGCAGGAGGCGCCGCTCTTCGACCGTGTCGAGGACCATTTCGTCGACAACGGGGGCGTGCCGATCCACTACGTGACGCTCGGCGACACTGGTGCCGAGGAGACGCTCCTCTTCGTGCACGGCTTTCCGGACTTTTGGTATGTCTGGCACAACCAGATAGACGCTCTCGCCGACGAATACCGCGTCGCCGCGATGGACACGCGGGCGGCGAACCTCTCGGGGAAGCCGCGGGGCGTCGAGAACTACGACATGTCGTACCTCATGTCGGACATCGAAGCGGTGATCGATGACCTCGGCGTGGAACAGGTCACGCTGGTTGCCCACGACTGGGGTGCGATCATCTCCTGGCGGTTCGTCATGGACGAGACTCATTCGGCGCGTGTCAGGCGCTTTGTCGTGATGAACCTGACACACCCGCGCGGCTTCACCCGCACACTCGCGAACGCGACACCAGAACAGCGCCAGAACACGCAATACGCGCGCAACTTCATGCAGCCCGGAGCGGGTGCGGGCATCCAGAGCGCGGCAGCAGGGAGGGCGCAGGGCACGTACGGAGACGAGGGGGAGAGGGTCGTTCAGTTCGTCCAGGAGGCTTATGCGCGTTCAGATGTCGAGCTGATGCTCAACTTCTACCGGGCAGGGTACTGGAAAGAACCCTACGTCGAGCTGACCGACTGGCCGAAAATCGACGTGCCCGTCCTCCAGTTCCACGGCCTTCAGGACACCTATGTCGACAAGGACGGGCTCAGCAACACATGGGACTGGATCGCCCGCGACTACACCCTGATCACCTATCCGGACGTGGGTCACTGGGTGCAGCTCGATGCAGCGGACCGCGTGACGGAAGCCATGCGGTGGTGGCTCAGGACGCACTGACCCCGGCGATCTCGCCGGGCTCCAATTCAGACCTGGAAGACTCCGACGTTGAAGCGCTCATCGGGATCGTTTGCGCACGCGACATCGAGCAGGTGCGCGAGCGTCTCGCGCGTCTCCCTCGGATCGATGATCGCATCTACCCAGAGGTTGGCGGCCGCGTGATACGGTGAGAGCGCCCGCTCGTAGCGTTCGCGGATCCGCCCCAGCACTTGCTGCCCCTCGTCGTCCGTGAGTGAGCGTCCGGCCTTGGCCTTCTCGATGCCGAGCATGGTCTCCGCAGCGTTCTCGGCTGCCATGACGCCGATCTCGGCGGTGGGCCAAGCGAGCATGAAACGGGGAGCGAAGGCCCGTCCGCTCAGGGCGTAGTTCCCGGCGCCGTAGCTGTTGCCGAGCACCACGGTGATCTTCGGGACCCGCGAGTTGGCGACCGCATTCACCAGCTTTGCGCCGTCCTTGATGATGCCGCCCTTCTCGGCGCGCGTTCCGATCATGAACCCGGTGACATCCTGGAAGAAGAGCAGCGGGGTCTGCTTCTGGTTGCAATTCAGGACGAAGCGCGCGGCCTTATCGGACGCGTCGGAGTAGATGACTCCACCGACCTGCATCTCGCCCTTGCCGTCACGGACGACGGCGCGCTGGCTCGCGACGATGCCGACCGCGCGGCCGTGGATGCGCGCGGTGCCCGTCAGGAGCGTCTGACCGTAACTGGTCTTGTACTCCTCCCAGCTTCCCTCATCGAGGACGCAATCCAAGAGTTCGCGCGTGTCGTAGGCTTTCGTTCGGTCGGCCGGGAAGATGTCGAGCATCTCGGCCGGGTCACGAGCGGGCTCAGCGGACTCAGCGACCGAATACCGCGTCTGGGCTGGCTTGGGCCAGAGGGCGGCCAGCCGTCTGACCCGCTCCAGGCAGCTCGGCTCGTCTTCGTCCTCGTAGTCGGCCATCCCGCTCAGACGGGTGTGGGTCGACGCCCCCCCGAGTTCCTCGATGTCGGCCTTCTCCCCTATGGCGGCCTCGACGAGGTGGGGTCCCCCGAGGAAGATGCCGCTCGTTCCCTTCACCATGAGGATCTCGTCGCAAAGAGCGGGGATGTAGGCTCCCCCGGCGACGCAGGGGCCCAAGACGGCGGCGATCTGCGGGATGCCCTGCGCCGAGAGTCGGGCGTTGTTGTAGAAGATCCGCCCGGCGTGGTCGCGGTCGGGAAAGCTCTCGTCTTGCAGCGGCAAGAAGAGGCCGCCCGAGTCCACGAGGTAGATGAGTGGCAGTCGATTCTCGAGGCCGATCTCCTGGGCGCGGAGGATCTTCTTGATGGTCAGCGGAAACCAGGTGCCACTCTTCACCATCGAGTCGTTCGCGATCACGATGCACGAGCGGCCGCTCACCGTTCCGATCGTGGTACGCACCCCGGCGGAGGTGATGTCGCCGATCTCTTCGTAATGGCCCATGGCCGCGAACGTGGCGACCTCGAAGCGCGGCGCGTCGGGATCGAAGAGCAGGTCGAGGCGCTCGGGGACGGTGAGCTTGTTCTTACCGTGCTGCTTGGACACTGCGGCGTCGGAGCCCGGGCGCGCGTAGCGCGCCCGGAGCGCCTCCAGCTCCTCGAGCATCTGGCGAAGGTCTACGGTATGTCCCACCGGACGAACTCCTTTCGTCGGAACGCCTCGAGGCCCCTGCCGGCTTCGTCGGTCCGGACGGCCTCCCGAAACTCGCGCTCGGCGTCGGCGAGCTGTCGCTCGAGATCGTCGGTCCCCTGACTTACGAAGAACTTCTTGGTACGTGAGAGGGCTCCGGGAGCGTGATCCCCGAGGAGACCATTGGCGAAAGCCTCCGCGGACACACCTCCGTTCACCTCCGCGTAAAAGTCGACGAGTCCGTGGGCCGCAGCTTGGGCGCCGTCCAGTGCGATTCCCCCGAGGGCCATCTGCGTAAGCACGCGCAGAGGGACACGACGTCGGAGCACGACGGAGACGAGCGCGGGTGCCAGCCCGAGTCGGGTCTCGGGTAAGGAGAACCTCGCCCTCGGCCCTGCCCACACCAGATCGGCCGCCGCTACCAAGCCCACGCCACCGCCTGAAACGGGTCCGTCCACGGCGCATAGGAACGGCAGCGGGAGCGTCATCAACCGCAGGTAAACTTCGGCCAGGCCGGCTGCAAACCGGGCCGCTTGGTCCGGGTCGGAAAGGTCCACGGCCTTGAGGTCCATGCCGGCGCAGAAGGCAGGCCCTTCGGCATCGAGGAGGACGAGGCGGACGGACGGGTCGGCGAGCGCTCGGTCCAGGTGCTCGCCGAGGGCGACCAGCATGTCGAAGCCCAGCGCGTTCCGGACTTCCGAACGATTCAGGGTCAGCCGAGCGACACCCTCATCCGCCTGATATAGAACGGGGGCAGCCATCAGTCGGAGGCCCGGAGCACGCAGTCTGGCGGGAGGCGCTCACCCCAGTGAGCCAGCACGGTGTTGGCGAGGTCGTCCGGCAGGGTCAGCGGCATCCGGAGGAGGGCCTGGGCGAAGGTCTTGCCCTGCGCGTCCAGCTTGAGCGTGACCGCCCCGCCACCCCCGAGCGCGTGGTGCACCAGGAAGTTCAGCGCGCCCAGGTTGGGAAGCTCGAACCGTTCCACCCGGCCGATGTCGAGCGGTTCGAGGTACGCATGGACAAGGTCGGCCGTCAGTTCGCGCTCCAGGTATTCGTACCAGTCGTCGCGTCTTGCGATGATTCCGATGTTGACCGTGTCACCCTTGTCGCCTGAGCGCCCGTGCGCGAGCACGAAGAGCCGGTACCGCGGGGAGCCGGTCATCGGTCGGTCATCCCAGGACCTCGACGCGAGGCTCGACCTGCGAGCGCGGCACCAAACCGGACCAGATGTTGTTGATCTCGGATGGGCGCGGCCGTCCGGCGGCGTATCCGGTGGCGCCCGGCGGGCCGGTCAGAATGAGGCCGACGAGCTCGCGCCCGAGGCGCTCACACGCGGCCCGGTCCGGCGATCGGGCGGAGACGCGCAGCATGACCTCCTCGGGCTCGGACTGCTCGCCCAAGGGCCCGAAGCACGCGCTCGCGCCGACGTACTCGGCGAGCCACGTCTCGAACGGATGGCCGAGCACGGACTCGGTGCGCCTGCGGACGAGATCTCCGGCTGCCTTCGCCTTCGCGAGTGCCTCCGGCCAGCAATAGGTGATCTGGCCCGTGACCTTCCAGCCGGCGGAGTACACGCACGAGACCTTCAGCGTCTCGGGCGCGGGGCGACCCCGGACCCCGCTGATTGCCACGCGGTCATTCCCCTCGTCCACCAGCTCGATGGTCGTAAAGTCCGCGACGCAGTCCGGTGTGACGTAAGCGCGCGGGTCCCCGATCTCATAGAGAAGCTGTTCCTTCACGCTGGCGGCATTCACGAGCCCACCGAGTGATGCGTGCTTCGTGATGACGGCCCTGTCGGGCCCCTCCATCTCCGCGATCGGGAAGCCGATCGTCTCCGGACTGGGGACGCGTCGCCAGTCCTCCAGATAATTGCCACCGGTCGACTGCGCGCCGCACTCGAGCACATGGCCGACGACCGTGCCCACGGCCAAGGCGTCCCAGTCATCCGGGGCGACGTCGAATTCGTAGACAATGGGAGCGAGCGCCAACGCGGAGTCCGTGCAGCGACCGGTGATCACCACGTGGGCGCCTTCGCGGAGGGCCCGGGCAATCGGCTCGGCACCGAGGTAGGCGTGCGCGCTCGTGAGCCGTGGCCCGATCTCCTCTAGGGTGGGTCCGTCGCGATCGAGCGCGCTCAGGTCGATGCCCGAACCCGCCGGCGTGCCCATCCGGTCGAAGACGTCGTCGCCCTCGATGATGGCGACTCTCAGGCCGGAGACGCCGAGCTCGGCGGCCTTGGCCAAGAGCGCCTCGGCGCAGGCTCGCGGGGCGATCCCCCCCGCGCTGGTGATGACCTTGATACCGCGCTCCATCAGCTCCGGGAGGAGCACACCGACATCGGTGACGAAGTCCCGCGCGTACCCCCTCGAGGCGTCGCGCGCCTTCTGCTTCTGCAGGATCGCGACCGTGACTTCGGCGAGGTAATCGAGCACCAGATAGTCGATCGGGCCGGAACGCACCTGAAGGGCGGGGGCCTGCGGCCAGTCGCCCCAGAAGGCCTGAGCCGCCGCGATTCGGATCACCCGCCGGGCACCCTGTCGCTACGGAGCGAACGGGCGATCAGGACGCGAAGGATCTCGCTCGTCCCCTCCCCGATCTCGCAAAGCTTCGCATCGCGCATGAAGCGCTCGACGTCGTACTCCTTCAGGTAGCCGTAGCCCCCGAGGACCTGAATCGCGTCCATACACACCTTGGTCGCCATCTCGGAGCTGAAGAGCTTGGTCATGGCCGAGTCGAGCGGTGTCTCCCTTCCGGCGTCGAGTCTCGACGCGCTGCGGTACACGAGAAGTCGGGCGGCATGGAGTTGTGTCACCATGTCGGCCAACTTCGCCTGGATCAGTTGGTGCTCGATAATGGCTTTCCCGAAGGTCTCTCGCTCGTTCGCGTAGGCGACGCTGCGGTCCACGGCGGCCTGAGCGAGCCCCAGGGAGACCGCCGAGATCATGATGCGCCCGCCCTCGAGCACCTCCTTCACGTCGTCGAAGGCGTGCCCTTCTGCACCGAGAAGTTGGTCCGCCGGGACACGACAGTCCTCGAGATGCACCGCCACGGTATCCGACGAGCGCATCCCCAGCTTGTCTTCGAGTGCGCCGGTCGTCAGCCCCGGTGTCCCACGCTCCAGGATGAAGGCGCTGATGCCTTCCCTCCCGGCGTCCGGGTCCGTGCGAGCGATCACCACGTAAATGCCCGCGCGGGCTCCGTTCGTGATGAACTGCTTGCTCCCGCTGAGGACCCAGTCGTCGCCGTCGCGAATGGCCACGGAACTGAGCGCGGCGGCGTCCGTGCCGGCTCCCGGCTCGGTCAGGCACCAGCACCCGAGGTGCTTCCCCGTGGCGAGGGATGGCAGAAACCGCTTCTTCTGTGCCTCGCTTCCCGCCAGCCGGATGTGCGCGCTCGCGAGGGCGTTGTGCGCCTCGACGGCGAGCGCCAGGCCACCGTCCGCGCGGGCGAGCTCCTCCAAGATGACCGCGAGGGTCATGTATGCGCCGCCACCCCCGCCGTACTCCTCAGGGACCAACGCCCCTAGGAAGCCCTGCTCGCCGAGCGCGGCGACGACGGAGTCCGGGTATCGGCCCTCGCGGTCCCACGTCTGTGCATAGGGGGCCGCGTACTCGGCCGCGAAGCGAGCGGCGACCTCTCTGAGGGCGACCAGCTCTTCCGGTAAGTCGAAGTCCATGTCCCGCTCTTTGGGAAGCCCTGAGGTGACTGAGCACCCCTGAATCTAGCGCCGTTCGGCCGTCTCTTGGCGGCTGGCCCCCACTGACCCTATTCCCGCGCTTGAGCGCTTCGGGCCTCCCGCTCTCTCGTCAGATGTGGCACGATACCCAGAATCCGCTGGATCAGCATGACCTGACCTCGGTGGTGCATCTCGTGCTCCTTCACCGACATCACCATCTCGAGACGGGACTTCGTGGGGAAGTCCGCGGAAAACGAGACTCGCTCGTCCAAGAAGTCGTCCGACAGCCCGTCCAGGAAGTTGGCCCAGCTCTGGCCTTCCTTCTCGAGAAGCTCGATGACTTCCTTCTTCGTGCGCGGCTTGGCCTCCTCGGCGCCGAGCTTCGCCATGACGGCCGGGAAGTCGAAGCCCTCGAGGCTGGAGCGCTTGTCGACGGCATGGATCTGATGTTGAAAGCGGTACGACAAGGCGATGTGAGTCAGCAGCTTCTCGACACTGCGGCAGTCGGGAGCGGGCCGGAAGTCATACTTGTCGTCGGGAATATCCCCTGCCGCCGCGAGGGTGTTCTTTCTCACGGTGCGAAAGCTTTCCGCGAGTTCCTTGGATCCGTAGGGCACGTTGTTCTTACTCCTAGCAGGTGGGCCAGGAGCATAGCATGACGGGGCCGTCAGCGGGGATCGAGGGTCCAGTCGATCAGGTCGGAGTGATGGAAGTTCACTCCCAGCGCGGTCCATCGAGCTCCGTGCGCCCCGACGCGTTGCCGATATTCGTTCCAGTCACGAGCACCGGCCGGCGACCAGCCGAGCTCCGCGACGCCGGCCAGACGTGGGAACGCCAGGTACTCGACGTCCGACAAGCCGCCCATCGTCTCCGACCAGAGCGTCCCCTCGACTCCGGCGATGGAGGCTTCCGGAATGTCCGCGAACACCTCATTGGGCTCCCAGTCGTATGCGGCGCGCGGGTCGGTGATGGCGGCCCAGGTGAGCCCGATCACCGTAGAAGCGTCGTACTTCATGTCGAGGTAGATCCGGTCCGCCGGTGACAGGATGAAGGTGGCGCCGACCTCGACAGCGCGCGTGGCGCCTTCCTGAAGCACTGCTGCGGCGCTGCCGGGCTCGGGGGGGCCACCCTCGGGCCACAATGGCCGCCAGAGTTGGACGATCGATTCCTGATCCAGGGCGGTGGTAGCCACCTCGTCCCACCCGATCATGCGTCTTCCGTGCGACTGCACGATGTCCTGGACCCGCTCGATGAACGCCACGAAGTCCTCGTCCTCGGTCTGCCTCGCCTCGTCCCCACCGACATGGAAGTACGGTCCCGATGTGATGGCGGAGATCTCGCGCACGACGTCGTTCACGAAGTCGTAGACGAGCTCCTTGTCGGTGCACAGTGAGCTGAAGCCGACCTCGGTGCCGGTGTACAGCTCGGGCGCCACACCGTCGCAGGTGAGCTCCGGGTACGCGGATAGCGCCGCGTTGGTATGCCCCGGCATATCGATCTCGGGCACGATCGTCACGAAACGCTCAGAGGCGTAGCGCACGAGGTCGGCGTACTCCAGGGTGGTGTAGAATCCGCCCGGCCCGCCGCCGACCTCCGTGCTACCGCCGTGCTCAGTCAGACGCGGCCAACCGGGGATCTCGATCCGCCATCCCTGATCGTCAGAGAGGTGAATGTGCAGGCGGTTCAGCTTGTAGAGGGCCATCAGGTCGACGAAGCGTTTCACGTCGTCGGCCGGTAGGAAGTGTCGTGCGACGTCGAGCATCGCTCCCCGCCACCCGAAACGGGGCGCATCGGAGATGCGTCCGACGGGAAGGAAGAGCGGACGCGGATAGGCCGCGGTGTACTCGACGAGGGGCGGCAACAGCTGGCGCACCGTCTGCACCCCGTAGAAGAGCCCGGCTGGGCTCGCCGCCGACACCTCGACGCGGGACGGAGTGATGACGAGCTCATAGCCTTCGGCGCCGAGGGATGCGCTGGCGACTCCGGTCGTGAGGTGGATCGATGCGCCCGGAGCCGGCCCGATGGAGACCCCCGTGCCCGGCGCCACCGCGACGACCACGGGGGGCGTCGTCTCGACCGTATTGCCGATCCATCCGGCCAAGAAGTGCCCGATTCGCTCGGCCTCAGTGTCGCCGGCGTCGAAGGTGATCCTCGTGTCCTCCGCCACATGGAAGGTGTCGCTGAAGCTGAGATCGGCCGTTGCCGGCCTTGGAATTACGGAGTGCACGGAGGGGGCCGGTTCGCCGCACGCGGCACTGAAGGCGGCGACGAACAACGCGCTCAGGCCGCGCGCACACGCGCGTTGTTCACTACCGGATCGGTCCATCGCCCCCCTCCCGGTCGTCGACAATGAACCGGTCGCGCGCCGGCATCTCGACCGCGGCGAGTGTCTCGGCGGTCATCACGGCATCCTCGGGGACGATCTCGTTCAGATAGAGCAGGTAGGCGATCACCGCATACGTCTCGTTCGAGGTGAGGAGGCCCGGTGTGAGCTGTGGCATCGCCCGGCGGATGTAGTCGAACAGCGTGGTCGAGTACTGCCAGTAGTTCCCGACCGTCCGCACCGAGGGCATCTGCTCGCCCCACTCGTCGCCACCGACGAGGGCGTCGTTCGGCCCCTCCGTGCCCGTCGCCCCGTGGCACTCGACGCAGAAGGTCTCGAAGACCTGTCGGCCCTGTGCGACCGTGCCGCTACCCATCGGCAGCCCCTCGCCGTCGGGCTTCGCGTCGATATCCCACATTGCGACGCGATCTGAGGGCGCCTCCGAGCCAATGGAGAAACGTGCGGGCGCGTGCATCGGGAGGCCCTCCGGCATACCAAGCAGTGCACCGTCGGCTAGTGCGCCTCCGCCCGGCTCGTTCGCCGGGGACCCGCAAGCACAGAGCGCGACCGTCAGTCCCATCGCGAGGGCCCTCATACCAGGTCTCCGAGGCCGAACGTGACCTCGCCCGTGGACGCGATTTTCCAGGCGCGCTGATGGTTCTGGTGGTAAGCTGTCGCGGTCCCTCTCGCGGCCCAAAGCTGCTGCAGCGTCGGCTGCACGTACCCGGTCTCGTCCGTCGCCCGACTCAGGACGATCGTTTCACCGCCGTTCCACTCGAAGAGATGTCTGAAGCGCGTGGTGCACTTGGGTAGCACCGGTCCCTGGAGTTGGGCGTCTGCCCAGGAACGTCCGCCGTCTGTGCTCACTTCGACGCGCGCGATGCGCCCGCGGCCGGACCAGGCGAGGCCCTTGATCTCCCACCAGCCGCGATCGGGCAGCGCGAACGGGTAAGAAGGGAAGGTGATGACCGACTTCGCATCCATCGTGAAGCTGAACTGGCGGGCGGTGCCGTCGTCCAGCGGGTCCGTGTACTTGGATGTCTCTTCACGTGTGAAGGTCGGCCGGTCCGTGACCTCGATGCGCCGGAGCCACTTCACGTTGGCGTTGCCCTCCCAACCCGGGAGAAAGAGGCGGAGCGGGTATCCCTGCTCGGGCCGGATCGCCTCGCCGTTCTGGCCGTACGCGAAAAGGGCGTCGTCCATCACCTTGTCGAGCGGTACGCTGCGCGCCAACAGTGAAGAGTCGGCCCCTTCCGCGAGGATCCAACTCGCACCTCGCCTGACGCCCACCTCGCGGAGGATTGTCGAGACCGGGACTCCGGTCCATTCGCTCGTGCTGAGGAGGCCGTCGAGCGCCTGGACCGTGATGTCCGTCGGCATATCGTCGCGGCTGTAAGCGCCCCCGCCGTTTCCTGAGCACTCGA
>JAOTVA010000219.1 GCA_029863645.1 Gemmatimonadota bacterium | reverse complement strand
AACAGGCGGAGGACCCCGTTGGCGGTCCCGTTCAGGGCCCAGATGAAGGGATTGGTCGCCACCGTGAATCCCATCAGCGGCGCCACGACCCACCGGCTGGTAGCTTCGGGATGGAGCAGGGCGAGCGCCTTCGGGGCCAGCTCTCCCAGCACGATATGGAGAAACGTGATGATCAGGAACGCGATGACGCTCGCCACGGTATGGGCCGCGATCGCATCGAACGGAGCGGGGAGCCTGTGGAAGATCGCGGAGATGGCCCCGGCCACGGCGGGCTCGCCGATCCACCCGAGACCGAGACTCGCCACGGTGATGCCGAGTTGCGTGGCCGAGATGTAGCGATCGATCGATTGAATGGCCTTGAGGGCGAGCTTAGCTTTCAGGTCCCCCCGGCGGGCCCATGTCTCGATTCTGGTGCGACGGGCAGCCACGAGCGAGAACTCCGCCGCCACGAAGAACGCATTCGCGGCGACCAGCAGGAGCACCGCGGTGACCCGCACAACGAAGGATGTGAGTGTGATGCTTTCCATATGGTCGTGCTGCACAAGCTAAGGAGTCCGACCGCCGTGGCAAAGCGGCAGGTCCCGATGGGGTTGTGTCCGTGACCGACGTCCGCCCGACCGCGCCCGGCGCGGGCGACCCGGCACTCCAATGCCTGCCTTCCCCGCCCGAGCGGCGCGTGAGCGGACGCGCAATCGCGCTCGTGCTGGTCGTTACGGTGGCGTACATGGGCGTGGAGGTGATCGGTGGGCTCGCGGCCAACTCGCTCGCACTACTGGCCGACGCCGGGCACATGTTCGCCGACGTCGGCGCCCTAACACTCGCCCTGTTCGCGGCCTGGTTTGCCAAGAGGCCGGCGACACCCGAAAAGACCTATGGCTACCTGCGGCTCGAGATCCTCGCGGCCCTCGTGAATGGGGCGGCGCTCATGGTCGTCGCCGGGTTGATCGTGCGGGACGCCGTTCACCGTCTCACCGCTCCCCCCGCGGTCGATCCGACCATCCTGATCGGTGTGGCCAGTGTGGGGTTGGTCGTGAACGTCTTTGGGGCCTGGATGCTGCACGGGGGGCACCGCGAGTCGCTCAATGTTCGCGGAGCCTACCTCCACGTGCTCGGCGATCTCCTCGGCTCGCTCGGAGCGCTGGGAGCCGGCGTGATCATCGTCGTCAGCGGTTGGGTCGTGGCCGATCCCCTGATCTCGATCGGCATCGCACTGCTGATACTCGTGGGGGCGTGGCGACTCGTTCGCGACAGTACCGATGTGCTGCTCGAAGCGGCGCCGCGGCACATCAGGCTCGGGGACGTGGAGCGGTCGATCGCGACCATCGGCGGCGTGGACGAGGTGCATGACCTGCACGTCTGGACGCTGACGAGTGGGGTCGTGGCGATGAGTGGGCATGCCGTGGTCGTCGACCCCGGCCAGGGTCAGCGGGTGCTGGAGACGGCGCAGGCGCGGCTGAGCGATCTGGGCATCCGACATGTGACCCTCCAGATCGAACGCGAACACACCTGTCGGCAGACCGTCTGACCCGACCGCTTGCGCTGAGCCCCCAACCCCTCTATACTGGCGCACTCCAACACCGGCACGACTGTCGAGTCATCCTGAAGGTCTCCCTTGTCCATCCGTAACATCGCCATCATCGCGCACGTCGATCACGGGAAGACGACCCTGGTCGACAAGATGCTCCGCCAGGCGGGCGTATTCCGCGCCAACCAGGAGGTCGAGGAGCGCGTGATGGACTCGAATCCGCTCGAGCGCGAGCGCGGCATCACGATTCTCTCCAAGAACGCGTCGATCCGCTGGAACGACGTGAAGATCAACCTCGTCGATACGCCGGGACACGCCGACTTCGGCGGCGAGGTTGAGCGCATCCTGGGCATGGTCGACGGCGTGCTGCTCCTGGTCGACGCGGCGGAGGGACCGATGCCGCAGACGCGGTTCGTCACGCGGAAGGCCCTCGCCCTCGGGCTCGCGCCGATTGTGGTCATCAACAAGGTGGACCGGGCAGACGCCCGCCCGGCCGGGGTGCACGACGAGGTTCTGGAACTGTTTATGGAGCTGGAAGCGTCCAACATGCAGCTCGATGCTCCGTTCCTCTACGCCTCGGCCCGACTGGGCGTGGCGGCCAGAGAGCTACCCACGTCCACGCAGGCAATCCACGGCGATCTCACTCCGCTGTTCGAGGCGATTCTCCAGCACGTTCCTCCGCCGCGAGGCGAGGCTCACGGGCCGTTTCAGATGCCGATCTCGACGCTCGACCACTCTCCGTATCTCGGGCGGGTGGCGATCGGGCGCATCGAGCGTGGTGTCGTACGTGTGGGGCAGCAGGTGGCCGTGCTCGCCCCCGGAGCCCCTGGGCTCGTGCCGGAGGAGGATTACCGCCTGGCCCGGGTCGCGCAGCTCTACGGGTTTGAAGGTCTCAAGCGCGTCGAGCTGGAGCAGGCGGCAGCGGGTGACATCGTCGCGCTGGCCGGCATCGAGGGCGTCGAGATCGGCAATACGTTGACCGACCCGTCCCGGGCAGAGCGGCTGGCGATCGTTGCCGTCGAGGAGCCGACCATCTCGGTCGACTTCATGGTGAACAACTCCCCGTTTGCGGGACGGGTCGGGAAGTTCGTCACCAGTCGCCAAGTGCGGGAACGCTTGTACCGGGAGCTCGAGCGCAATGTCTCACTCACGGTCGAGGAGACCGGCCAGCCCGACGTGCTCACGGTGTCGGGCCGGGGTGAGCTGCACCTCGCGATCCTGATGGAGACGATGCGCCGAGAGGGGTACGAGTTCCAGGTCAGTCGGCCGCGCGTGATCCCCAAAGTCGGGCTCGGTGGCGAACGGCTCGAGCCGTACGAAGAGCTAGTCGTGGACGTTCCCGAGGGGATGCTGGGAACCGTGATGGAGACCTTGGGACCGCGTCGAGCCGAGATGCTCGACATGCGCAATCACGGAGGCGGACGGGTGCGCTTGAGCTTCCGCATCCCGGCACGAGGCCTGTTTGGGTACCGCGCGGAGTTCCTGACGGAAACGCGCGGAGAGGGCATTCTGCACCACCGGTTCCTGGACTACGGAACCTGGGCAGGCCCGCTTGCTGGGCGCACGCGGGGTGTCCTGGTGGCGGATCGTGAGGGCGTGGCGGTCGGGTACGCCCTGTGGAACCTTCAGGAGCGCGCCACCATGTTCGTGCGCCCCGGCGACGAGGTGTACGAGGGGATGATCGTGGGCGAACACGTCCGATCCGGCGATCTCGACGTGAACCCGCTCAAGGGGAAGAAGCTCACCAACATGCGCACGACGGCCTCCGACGGGAACATCCAGCTGGAGCCGCCACGAGAGATCACGTTGGAGCTTGCACTCGAGTACATCGAGGATGACGAGCTGATCGAGGTGACGCCGGCCGCCGTGCGCTTGCGAAAACGGGCATTGGCTGCTATTCAGCGAAAGAAAGCGGCTCGCCAGGCGAGGGCCGCGAATGGGGAGTAGGGGAGGTGATGCAATCTCATCCACATCGCGCCGGAGGCGCAGGAGGGAGTAATGCGGCCGTGGGAAACGTCGTACTCGCCGATCACCGCTCGCCACGAGTCGGATGATGACGAGTCAAGTTACGACGAGTTCGAGGAAGACGAGGAGCTCGACGAAGACGACGACGAGGAAGAGGAAGACGACGACTACGACGATTACGAGGACTCCTTCGACGACGATGACAGCGATGAGCCTCGCCGCGGTAAGCGAGGAGACTGGGACTAGACGTCGGCCGGGCGCGCGGTGGCGGCTTGGCCGCGCGTCCCGTTCTCGGCGGCCTGCCGGGCGCTCGGGGGTGGAGCCGGCGGCGCGGACTCCATAGATTCCGGGTTCCCAGGGCCTGTAGCTCAGGTGGTTAGAGCGCAC
>JAOTVA010000218.1 GCA_029863645.1 Gemmatimonadota bacterium | reverse complement strand
GTCCTCGATGACTTCGTCCCTGAGTCGGGCCCACCTCGGCAGCGACTTCTCGATCTTGCGAGCGGCCCGAGCCGCCTCTTCAGAGTCGTTCAGGATTAGTGTTTCGGTCTTCACGACGAAGCCCTCGCCCGGGCTCCTGGCCGTACGTGTGTAGGTAACCTCGGCAGGATACTCGCCCTTCGGGTTTCCCGCGAGGTCGTCCAGCGTAGCCACGAGCTCGGTGAGCCGAACGTACTGGTCCTCCTTCTCGACCAATTCCTCGGACACGCTGCGGCCCAGCGAGATGGCTCCGCTGCGGACCAGCTTCTTCACGTCCTTGGCCACGACACCGACCGGGTCGTCGCTGAGCGCGGAGACATCCGCCCAACGGAGCGGTTGGCCGGCTTCGGCAAGCGCTCGCCGCAGGTTCTCTCTGCGTCGGACGTTGAGCGCCGTTCCCTGATCGATGCGCACCAACCCGAGCGACGCCAAGCTCCGACCGATCTCTTTCACCTCGGCGGATGTATAGCTCACCTTCCGCACGTCCACACGCTTCACCTTCTTCTTGCCAGCGATGATCCCACCTCCGCATCCGATTGACCGTGACCATACTTTCGACGATAGCTAAGTTCTTACCCTAACTTATGTTATCAGTTCCCCCGTAGCCTGGCTCTCTATGAACACTCGCATGCTCAGAAGGTCCGTCGCCGTCCTCGCCCTCCTCGGTGCGGCCCTAGCAGGTCAGGCCTCGGCGCAGGCCACCTCTTTTCGGGCCCGTCTGTCTCCCCTCCCGGTGAACGGTCAGACCGTCCGCACCATCACCGGCGTGGGTCAGGTCCGGGCGACGCTGTCGGGAAACCGCCTCGCTGTCACGGGGAGCTTCAGCGGCATGAGCTCTCCCGCCACGGCCGCGCACCTCCACGTGGGACCTCCCGGACGCCCGGGACCCGTCGCGCAGCCTCTGACGGTCACCAATGCAGCCGAGGGTCAGATCTCCGGGACCCTGGACCTCACGCCCGCGCAGATGGCTTCCCTCCAGTCGCAGTCCCTGTACGTCCAGCTGCACAGCGAAGGGAACGCCGCCGGAGAGCTTCGAGGCTGGATCTTCGATCTCGCCACGATCGGCGCAGAGCCGGCCAACATGGAGTCGTCGTCGCTCACCGTGGCGGACTTGATGCGTGACTTCGTGCCGGTCACCGACGAGATGCTCCGCAATCCCGATCCGGCCGACTGGCCCATGATGCGGGCCAACTACTACGCCCACAGCTACAGCGCCCTCGACCAGATCAACGCTGGCAACGTGGGCGGCTTACAGCTCGAGTGGGTGTGGAACATGAACGAGGGCGGCTCGGAGCCCGCGCCCATCGTGTACGACGGGGTCATCTACCTGATCAATCCGGGTGACGTGATCCAGGCCTTGGACGGTCGCACAGGAGATCTGATCTGGGAGCACGACTCGAGCCCCGACGAACGGCAGGACATGCGCAACATCGCCATCTACGGCGACAAGATCATCCAGGGAACGACGGACGCGCGGCTGGTCGCATTGGATGCTCGCACCGGAGAGCAGGTGTGGGAGCGGGTGATCCAGGAGGGCAACTCCAACTCCAGCGGCCCCATCGTCGCGGATGGGAAGGTCATCACGGGGATGGCGTCGTGCGCTCAGTACATCGAGGCCCGGTGCTTCATCAGCGCGTATGACGCCGGTACGGGCGAGCCCCTGTGGCGTTTTCACACGGTGGCCGCAGCCGGCGAGCCGGGCGGCAACACGTGGGGAGACCTCGACAACATCTACCGTCAGGGCGGCGAGACGTGGATCACGGGTAGCTACGACCCCGAGCTCAACCTGACGTATTGGGGGACGGCACAGGCGAAGCCTTGGGTGCCCGTCAGCCGGCACATGTCGATCTTCGACGACGGCCTCTATACGAACTCGACCGTGGCCGTGGACGTCGAGACCGGCGAGCTGGAATGGTATTTCCAGCACGTCCCCGGAGAGGCGCTCGACCTGGACGAGGTCTTCGAGCGTGTGCTCGTCAATCAGGACGGTCGGCGACTCGTGCTCTCTATCGGTAAGCACGGAATCTTGTGGAAGAACGACCGCGTCACCGGAGAGTTCCTGGGCTTCACGGAGACGATGTTTCAGAACGCCTTCACGTCCATCGATGCCCAGACGGGCGCGGTCACGTACCGCGACGACATCATCAACGCCCAGCTCAACGAGTGGACGCCGGCGTGCCCCAGCAGCGCGGGTGGAAAGGACTGGCACTCGATGACGTACCATCCGCCGACGGGGGTCCTCATCGCCCCCTTGAGCCAGACGTGCCTCGAGAACCAGGCGAGGGAGGTCGCGCTCGAGCCCGGGGGTGGTGGGCTCGCGTCGGCGAGGCTCTTCTTCGAAATGCCCGGGTCTGATGGCAATCTCGGCAAGCTCGCGGCCTACGACGTCAGCACCCTCGAGGAGGTCTGGAGCTTCGAGCAGCGCGCGAGCTTCATCACGGGCGCCGTGTCCACGGCCGGGGACATCGTCTTCGCGGGCGACCTGGACCGCCGCTTCCGGGCCTTCGACGTGCGCACCGGTGACATCCTGTGGGAGACGCGCCTCGGTACCTCGGTCCAGGGCCATCCCTTCGTCTTCGCCATCGACGGCAAGCAGTACATCGGCGTGACCACCGCGTTGGGCGGGACGAGTCCGCGCCAGGTGCCTGGCGTCGTGTCGCCCGAGATCACCTACCCGCGCAGCGGGAACGCGCTGTACATCTTCAGCCTGCCAGACTGAGGCGAAAGAGACAGAGCCCCGGCGCCGGTGATGGCGCCGGGGCTCCGCCCGTCAGTCCAGCATGAGGGCCCTAGAGTACGTCGGGCTCCGGCTCCACCGGTCCGTCACACTCCAAGCGTGAGCGGAAGCGCGGCGTGAAGCGTAGGCGACCCTCACCCCATGCGAAGGCGCTGCGTACCGGGAGCACCAGTCCGACAATCTCCGTCCCACCGTCTTCGATGTCGAACGGGCAGACAGGGACGATTGCGGTCCAACCGCCGCCCGGAGGCGTGATGGTGATCGTCGTGCCGTCGTGCAGCTCGCCCTCGACCTCGGTCATCACGACGACGATTTGATCGTACGTCCCCAACGGCAGCTCCCCGTCCGGAAGCGTGACCGCACGTCCGCGCTCCTCCATCGCGACGATATCCACCGTCGCAGGAAGGTCCATCCCTGCGTCGATCAACTCACCAGCGATATTCCGGGCAAGGACGCTCGCGAACGTCACATTCGCAGAGACGAAGTACGGGTGACGCTCACGCTCATGCTCACCATCGATGTCCCCTGTCGCCGCAGGAGCGAGGAGGGCCCCGGGAGCGGCCGCCGGCGCGTCACCGGAAAGGACGAACTGCACGCGGCCGCCGTTCACACCCAGCGGGTCGCTTCCGGACTGGCAGCCTGCGACGCCCAATGCGAGGACGGTCAGGAGGGTCTTTAGGGTACGGGTGGGACCTGTAGCTTCAGTCATATCGGGTGCTCGGCAGAAGATTTGGTAGTCCTTCAACAGTACTCGACCAGAAGCCGATCCCGCCAGGTGGAAGACAAAAAGGTGGCATCGGCATGTGCTGCGGGGCAGATTCGACCGGGCCGCTCCTGTGGAGAGTGGTCGTGACGAGCCACCGAGTCGTGGAGGAAGCGATGCTGCGCCGCGTATTCGCCGGGGTCCTGTTCGCACTGCTGTCATTCGGGGGCGATGCACAGGCGCAGACGGCCCAGACCTGGTCGGTCCAACTCTCGGCTCTGGGTGTGCGGTTGACCGGAGAGCGCGACGACCGGCTAGCCGTCGGAGGGGGAGGCGAGCTTCAGCTGCGCTGGAACCCCAGCTCGTTCTCTCTGGGCGTCGGGGCCCAGACGACCGTCCACGAACTCGACAACGCTAGCGTTACCTACAGGGGCGGATTCGTGGAGCCTCGAT
>JAOTVA010000217.1 GCA_029863645.1 Gemmatimonadota bacterium | reverse complement strand
TGCCAGGCCGATGACCAACGCTCGACGGGGCTCGCTGTTGTACCAAGTGAGACTGTTGTGGTCGGTGACCTAGAAGCACCTGGACTTGTGCACTCGGTGGTCCCGCCAGCAGAATCGCGAGCCGTTAGACAGCCCAGCGAGTCGAGCTACCACCGATGCTTCTTCGAGTGCCATTGCGTGACACGTTCCCGCATGTCGTTGCTGCCATCTATACAGCCGGGACCGTCTTCCACATCGTCCGAGTATCGGTCCGCCTTGATTTGCGCCACATGCCCTACTTTCCCGACGCCTTAATCGTCGTGCTCGGATCGTGGGGTGCTGCCGGGATGCTCCTTTTCGTCAGGGAAGTGGAGTTTCGGGGAAGGTGGGAGTCGCTCGTTCATTGGCTGATCACGATTCACCTTACCGTTTCGGTGGCTCTCCACGCGTGGATTCTCTATGTCCGGAGTCACGACGCGGTGGCGGGTTTCAGCATCGGCTACAGCTATTTCGGCGCCCTCTATTTCGGCTTCTTCGCGTGGCGCTCCTGGACGATGCGACTGAAGCCGCTCTCCAGCAGCTGACCGGGCGGACTCGCAGGGCTGCCTAACAAGCGATTGCTACTGTCACGGGTTACCTGAAGGGCGGCGGGCCACTCGCCTAACAGCTCGCGCCCCTTGTTAGGGGACGGGCCGTGCAGCAGAATCGCGAGACGTTGGACAGCGACCCAAGCCGTGGTGACTCCTCCCCACAGGTAGCGAACGGATCCACGCTGATGCGGGCGTCGCGCCGACTTGTGTCCTAGTAACATGGCCCCCTTGCAGCCCCGATCGCGGGTCGCTCGCGCCCGGACTCCCAGCGGCAGCAGAACCCCACTTCCGAGTTCCATCCCTCCCGCTGTAAGTTTCTTGTGGTCATTCGCCGCACGGAGCGGAGGCGGCGAGTCGAGGGCATTCAGGTCGCCGAAGGTCACGAGCCGCATCCAGGACCTTCATCGCGTCGCCACGTCGGCTGCAGCTGCGGCCGGCCTGGCTGAGGCTCTCGGATGAACGCTCGTATGTGGGCACTCATGACCGTGCTCCTGGCCCTCCAAGGGCCACTTTCCGCCCCCCTCTCCGCTCAGCTTCGGAGTGGCGGCCCGGGCGATCAACGCCCAGTCCATACGCACGTCCTCTACTTCTCACCCGGTGAGGGCGTCCAGCAGTCCACTGTTGAACTCCGCCGAGACCGTGTTCGAGGGGCACTGTGGGGAGGCGGGATTGGCCTCTTTGCTGGTGGTATCCTAGGCGGCCTGACCGTCGGGTCGGTCGAGGGTGACGACGGTTTCGGCGGCTCGTTGGTTGAGGCATCAGCCACTGGGGAGGCTGTGGTGCTGGGTGCCCTGGTCGGCGCGGTGATCGGTGTGGTTTTGGGCTCGACCGCGTTCGCGCCGAGGCATGCCGAGGACGACGGACGCCCCGTCGTAGGTGGTTCCTCTGCGTCGCCGATCATCTCACACGGGGCGATCGGCTTGGCGGTACGGTTCCACCGATGAAGCGACCCCATTCTCGCGCCCTGGCCTGGGAGGTTGCTGTCCTGCGGGCCGTTGCTATCCTCGCCTTCGTTCTGGACGTGAGGGGCGCCGCGGCCCAACAGTCCTCTTCTGCACACTTGGTCACCAGCCCAGTACGCTGGGAGTGGGGGGCCGACCTGGTCGGGGCGAAGGCCGTAGGCCAGTTCGCGGAATACGTCGCGGGCGGCGGCGGCTTCGGTATCTCCGGCATCCGCTATTTCGGCGAAGACACGGGCCTCGGTCTACGTCTAGACCTCGCGCTGATTTCGTACGGTAAGACCACGGAGTCGCACAGACTCGTTCTCACCGGAACCGGGTTGGACGTGGACGTCACCACGGAGAACGTGATCGCCACCTTGGCGGTTGGTCCGCACTTCGTTCTTGGTCGTGGGCGTGTCCGTCCTTATCTGGGTGCTTCTGTCGGCACAGCTCAGTTCGTGACCACGAACAACGCATGGGGGGATGGGCAGGCCCTTCCCATCGCGACTGCGGAGGTGCTGGAGCGCTATACCTTGGCTCTCGCCGCGGGCGGCGGCGTGCGCCTGACGTTTCGAGAACAGAGAGATCACCCGATCTCCCTCGAGGTCGATGGGCGTTATCGGCGACACGGAAGCGTCCAGTACCTCCGTGAAGGAGGTGTGCGCGAACTACCCGACGGATCGATCGATCTGGATCTGATCTCCTCCGACGCGAACCTATGGGCCCTCAGCATCGGGGCCTTGATCGGGGTCCGTTAGGTGGCGGGCCATTCTGCCAGTCCGTTCGCCCGACGGCTGTCGCTGTCCAACAAGCGATTGTTGCTGCGGGGCGACCTAGCTGGAATCATTTCCGACCTGGACAGGTCCGTGAGCTGCGCTCGTCGGAGCTCACTTCTGTACCGGCTAGACCCCGTGCCGGGTGAGCTCGGTGCACACAGGCTTGCGGACAAATGGGCCCGAACAGCAGAATCGCGAGTCCGTTGGGAAGCACTTTCAACCACGGCCCGGATGTCAATGTTCGACGCATTTCGGCGCAAGTCGCCGACAGCAACGTGGCGAGAAGATTTGACGGCTCTGATGGTTCTCGACTTGGACCGCTTCGAGTTGAATGGCGTCGGCTTCGGGGGGGAGGTAGACGGGCTCCGCTTCCTGGGTCCGAGCGAATCGAGAGCTTTCGACTACCCGCCCAAGGGGCTCCAGCTCGACGTTGACTCAAGCGGACTCCTCGAGGGCCTGGTCGTGGCTTTGCGCGACGGCGTCTATCTCGGAGTCACGCCCCCGCGAAACGTGAAGCAATTCGCGGGTCGGATCAGACTAAACGGGCGAGACTTGGCTCCACATGAGTTCCGGAGCGAGTCCGAGTTCGTGAGAGCGTGGGGCGAACCGTACTGGAGGGACGTCGACGACGACGAGACCCTCTTGTTCTTTGAGTTCGAGCGAGGCGAGGTGCAGGTCGAACTGACTCCGGACGGCGTGCCTCAGGTCGCACTCGTCACACCCGAACCGCTCATGGCGGATCTGGCACAAAGACAAGCCTACCGGGTCACGGCGGCTTGGCCTCCTCCAGGTCTGGCGAGTGCTTCCTAACAAGCGATTGCTACTGACGCCGAACAGCTAGTCGAAGCGCTACGCGCTTGTGCGCGGGCGGGCGGCTCAGCAGAATCGCGAGTCCGTTAGATGGCGCTAGCCGGCCTATCCGGCCCCGGAGGAATGATGACCGTCCCGTTCCGAGCACTCTTGATTGTGACGGTCCTCGGGGCGTCTGCCGCCGGCTGTTCCCGGAGTGAAGGGGCACAGGTCGGCAACCAACCGTGCCCGCCATGCGGCGACCCTAGCGGCGAAATCAGCCGATTCTCCGGTCCGCGTTTCCCAGACTTCGAGCCCGTCGCTCCAAGGTCTTCCGGCCGGGTCGCGGTGTTCGGGTATGTTCGGTCCTCGTCCGACTCGATTGCACTGGAGGGGGTGCAGATTTACGCAGAGGGCACCCCTATTGGCGTCCTATCGGCAGTTGATGGCCGTTATCAACTCGAGGTGCCTGACTCGCTTGCGACGCGGCTCGCCCTTAGCCTGGTTGGGTACGTGCGGGAGTCTCTGCCTCTAAGAGCTAACGTCAGTTCGCAGCGGATTGACGTTGAGCTTCGGCAGTGCGCAGTCTGCCTCATGTACTAAGGCATGGCCCTCTCGCACAGGTCCTGGCAGCCGAGAAGCCCAGGTGCAGCTCATCCAGCCGGATCTCTTGCCCCCGCACCCTCCAACGGGCGCCATCTAACAAGCGATTGCTACTGACGCCGAAGAAGGGGTAGGGAGCGCTACGCGCTTGTGTACGGGCGGGCGGCACAGCAGAATCGCGAGACGTTATACGGCTCCTATCGGGAGGTTCCCTCCGGGAGGCGCAGTGGCTACATTGTAGTTACACTCCAAGCCACCGACCGCCTCATGAAGACTAAGATCATCCGCATCGGCAACTCACGCGGGGTCCG
>JAOTVA010000066.1 GCA_029863645.1 Gemmatimonadota bacterium | reverse complement strand
GAAGGCGCTGCGTACCGGGAGCACCAGTCCGACGATCTCCGTCCCACCATCTTCGATGTCGAACGGGCAGACGGGAACGATCGCCGTCCAGCCGCCCCCAGGAGGCGTGATGGTGATCGTCGTGCCGTCGTGCAGCACGCCCTCGACCTCGGTCATCACGACAACGATTTGGTCGTACATCCCCAGCGGCAGGTCCCCGTCCGGGAGCGTGACCGCACGCCCGCGCTCTTCCATCGCCACGATATCCACCGTCGCAGGAAGGTCCATCCCGGCGTCGATCAGTTGACCGCTGACGTTACGGGCCAGGATGCTCGCGAACGTCACGTTGGCAGAGACGAAGTAGGGGTGACGGTCACGCTCACGGTCGTCGTCGTGGTCATCGTCGTCGCCTGTCGCAGCCGGAGCGAGGGCGGCGCCGGGGGTAGAGACCGCCGCACCCCCAGAAAGCACGAACTGTACGCGGCCGCCGTTTACGCCTAGCGGGTCGCTTCCCGACTGGCAGCCTGCAATGCCCAATGCGAGGAGGGTCAGGACGGCCTTGAGGGTGCGGGTGGGGCCTATAGCAGCAGTCATATCGGTGGCTCGGCAGAAGATTCGGTAGTCCTTCAACAGTACTCGAACAGAAGCCTATCTGGCCAGGTCGGCGACAAAAAGGTGGCATCGGCATGTGCTGCGGGGCAGATTCGACCGGGCCGCTCCTGTGGAGAGTGGTCGTGACGAGCCATCGAGTCGTGGAGGAAGCGATGCTGCGCCGCGTATCCGCCGGGGTCCTGTTCGCACTGCTGTCATTCGGGGGCGATGCACAGGCGCAGACCGCCCAGACTTGGTCGATCCAACTCTCTGCACTGGGTGTGCGGTTGACCGGCGAGCGCGACGACCGGCTAGCCGTCGGAGGGGGAGGAGAGCTTCAGCTGCGCTGGAACCCCAGCTCGTTCTCTCTGGGCGTCGGGGCCCAGACGACCGTCCACGAACTCGACAACGCCACCGTTACGTACAAGGGCGGTTTTGTGGAGCCTCGCTACATCCTGACCAGCTTCGGGAACTCCGTCGCTCTCTATGGCTCAGCAAGGCTGATGACGCTCAGCGCCACGGTCGAGATCCTCGGTTTCCAACGAGAGATTGACGGATGGGCACTGAGCGGCGGCGGGGGGCTGCTGATCCGGCTGGGCGGCAGGGTCAACGGCGACCTCGGGCTGACGGCGGGCAAGGAGTTCTACAACGGGAACTCGTCGGACGGCGCGACCATCGTAACCCGGATCGGGCTGGCGGTCGGCCTGGGCTAGGACGCTACTGGGGCGCTTCCCACAAAACCGCATCAGGCTCGAAGGCCGCCCAGGCAAACCAGTAGGCCGCATAAGCCTCGGCGACCGGGGCCAGGCTCATGCCTTGTAGGGACCCGGACGTCGCGACCCCGTCGACCCGCCACGTGCTCCCCGTCTCCTGGTCGACGATCTCGTCGCCCACCACGGCGAAGGTGAGCTCGACGGCGTCGACCTCGCGGCTGTATGCCATCGCGGCCTTCGCCGACGCGTCCCAGAAGATGACGGTCCCTCCTGGGGCGCTCGTGACTCCGGCATGCTCGACGACGCCGATCGGACCCAGGTCCCTGAGCTCTTCGAACGGATATCCAACGCCGCCGGCGTCGTCCACGACTCCGAGCACTCGCTCTTTTGGGGGACGCGTCCAATCGATGTCGAGCGGGAACAACACCTCGAAGTTGTCGATGCTCCTGTAGTCCCCGTAGGGATACACCTCGTAGCGAAAGTCATGGCCGGTTTCTTCGGAGATGACCCAGGTCTGCGGGTACATATCGCGCCATGCCCCCCACGTCAGTTCGACGACGGGATACATGGTCAGCGCAGTCCCCAAGCGGGGCCCGCAGCGCGCGCCGCGGCTCATTTGCGGCCAGAAAGACTGTAGGCCCAGGCCGCGTTCATACATGATGAGATTGTTGTTGTACAAGAGACCCGAGACGCCGAACTCCACGTCGTCGACGACGCCGCGGTCGAAGGCCAGGCTGGATCCAGTCAGCGGACAATGGGTGACAGCAAACGCGCGATCGAACAGCTCGAAGTTCACGATCTCGTGATACCAGAAGATTCGATGCGGGAGTGCCAGCACATCGCCGCCCACTCGGATGCCGACGACCAAGTCCTCGTCCTGCAAGTAGGCGGCCTCCGCGTGCCATCCTGGCACAAATTTCGGGTCACTCAGGGCCGGAATCGCATCCTTCCCCACTCCCCCTTGGTAAATCTCAGACTCTGGGATGCTGCAGAAGTCGACCGAAGGCGAGTTGGGGTCGCCGGGAAGGAGCGTGAGGCCTTCGTAGGGGGTGCAGCCCGTGATCGCCAACGCGATCAGAGCGCCGGTCCAAGGTGACCTCATATGGCTAGCGTCCGGCCGCGTCGTGCTCGGCCTCCACAACGACTTCCATGAACATCTCGTACGAAAGGGCTCCGAATGCCGGACTGCCGTTGATGAAGAACGTCGGCGTCCCGCGAACACCAGCGCGCCGCGCCGCTCGGGTAGCATCCCGTGTCCGGTCCTCTCCGCGTTCATCGTCGTAGCAGTCGGCGAACTCTTCGACCTCGAGCCCGATCTCCATGGCGTACCGTTGCAGGATCTGCTCGTGACGGCGCTTCCGCGTCCACTCCTGCTGTCCTTCGAAAAGCTTGTCGTGCATCGCCCAGAACTCTCCCTGATCGGCAGCACATTCCGCAGCATTTGCGCCGTCGTCTCCCCGGTCGAATCCGAGCAGGAACGGCACGTGCCGCCAGCTCGCCCGGCCTGTCTCGACGAGCTCCTGCTTCACCCGGGGCCAGGTATCGCGCCAGAACTCGGCACACGCCGAGCAAGCGAAGTCGCCGAACTCCACGACCTCGATCGGGGCCTCAGGGTCACCGAGCACGTACCCGATCCCTTCGACCTCCACGTCCTGCGCCACGGCGATCCGCGGAAGCGGCGCAGCAAGCGCCAAGAGGCCAAGAAGAACCGCTTCGGTCCTCACAGACCCCAGCCCACGCGGTACCCCGCGCTCACACCCATGGCGGCCGGAAGCACGCGTCCAGAGATGGGCAGCTGTCCAGTGACCTCCAGACGCCCGGGGCCGATTCCGTACCCCACGGTGGGCAGAACCTGAATCATCTGACGTCGCTCCGAGGTCAGGACAATCCCGCTCGCTAAAGGCGAGCCACCCCACAGCCCGTCGGCGGCGACTTCCCAGGTGAGATCTCCCACGAAGCCCCCGAACGCAGCGTGTGCGAAGCGTTCCGCCCCCGGACGACGCGCCGCCTCGATATTCTCACTCCTGCGCCGGTAACCCACCCAGCCCATGACATAGAGGGGCAGGTCTCCGAGGGTCACGCCCGACTCAACGCTCACCTCCAGGTCCGTCTGCCCCTCGGTGAGTGGAAGCACGGTCGCGTCGATAGGGAAGTCACTCCCCGGCAGCTTGGCTCCGAAACGAACGGCCACCGGAAGGTCCAGACCGAAGAACTCGGCGCCCACCCGCATTGCCACACGAACGTCCCCGACTCCGGTGCTGGTGCTGGACCCCCCGGCCCCGTCCACGTTCAAGTGATGACGGGGAAGCTGCGCCCACACCTCCAGGCCGTCCGCAACCCCCACCGCCGCCGTCAGGAAGACGGATCGGGTCTCGAACTCCGAGTTCGCAAGAAACGCTCGACGGTCACCGGAGTTATCGAACCATTCCGTCGCCCGCTGACCGTAGACCGAAAGCTGAATCCACCCCGTCCCTGCGCGAAGCGTCCGAAGTTCACCGCTCTGCACCAACGTGGGCGAGGAGTGAGGAGCGCTGCAGATGGCCTGCGCGGAAGCCACGCTCGGAGCCACCGCACCTAGCAGCAGGAGGGCTGCTACGGACCCGAGGATCGAGGCTCTTGTCATGGTGCCTCCCAAAGCGTCTGGCCTGACTCGAAACCCGCCCAGGCGAACCAGAATGCGACATAGGCCTCGGCGACTTCGTCGAGGCGCCTTCCCGCCAGGGGCCCCGACGTCGCGACCCCGTCCACTCGCCAGGTGCTGGAGGTCTCCGCATCGACGATCTGATCGGCTACGACGGAGAAACTGAGTTCGGTGGCGTCCACGACGCGACTGTAGGCCATCGCGGAGCGGGCGGCCCCGTCCCAGAAGACGACGGTTCCTCCTTGGGCGCTCGTGACGCCGGCGTGGTCCACGACGGCGATGGGTCCGAGGCTCTCGAGCTCACCGAACGGGTAGCCGACCCCGCCCGACGCATCGATGACCCCGAGTGTCCGCTCCTTGGGGTGGCGCCGCGTGTCGATGGCGGTCGGCCAGGACACCTCATCGTTCTCGTCGTAGTCGCCGTACGGATGTATCTGGTAGTTGTTGTTCGGGTATCCGGTCGCGTCAGAGACGACCCAGGTGGTCGGATGCATCTCTCGCCACGCGCTCCAGGTCATCTCCACCACCGGATGCATCTGGAGGGCGGTGCCGTCCCGTGAGCCGCAGCGTGCTCCCCGAACCATCTGGGGCCAGAGGGACTCTTCGGAATTGCGGTCGTACATCATGAGGTTGTTGCGATACAGCAATCCGGAAACGCCGAACTCCGCATCGCCTGCGGGCCCCCGGTCGAACGCGAGGCTCGATCCAGTAAGCGGACAGTGGGTGACCGCCAACTGGAGCCCGCCCAAGAAATCGACGTTCACGATCTCGTGGTACCGTAAGATGCTCAACGGAATCGCCAGAGCGTCCACGCCCGCCCGGATCCCTATCACCCGGTCGTTGTCCCCTATGTACGCGGTCTCAGCGTGCCCCGGAGCGACGATCCTGGGGTTGGTGAGGGCCGGAATTGCATCCTGCGCCGAGCCAATGAAAATCTCCGCAGTCGAGATGCTACAGTAGGTGTCCTGGGGACTATCGGGGTTGAACGGGAGAAGGGTGAATGGCTCGTACTCCGTACAGCCGGCAACAAGCAGCGCCCCCATCAGACCTACTGACCGCAAGCCTACATTCAAACGACGGCTTTCTTGCATCCCATCCTCCTCCGGAGGGCTAGAGCAGATCGCTCTATCGGGGGCCAAATCCCCGCCGTCGTGGCTCAGTTCCCGCGGCCCTCGTCACCCTCCGTCAATCCAGCTCCGTCGCAGGCCCACACGGTCGACTGCAGCACCTCGAAGGAAAACGCCATCGATCGAGCGCGTGTTGCGGATATCATCGAGGGGATTGGCGCCAAGGATGACGAAATCGGCGCTCTTGCCCGCCGTCAATGTGCCCATGTCTGTCAGGCCGAGTCGCTCCGCGGGCAGGCGCGTGCCCGCCTCGATCGCCTGCATCGGGGTCATGCCCAGCCGCACGAAGATCTCCAGCTCCCGGTGCCCCGCGTACCCGAAGTAATGATCGGGGACGGCACCGGCGTCCGTGCCGAGCACCACGTCGACACCCGCCTCGACCAGCCGCATGAACCCCTCCCGCAGCTCTCGCTCGCGGGCGGCGGCAGCAGCACCCGGTGCTGTTGCGCGCGGACGGGCGTCGTACGCGGCGCCTAGGCGTGCTACGACGCCCTCCGGAGTCGTCTCCCGCAGAAACGGGTCATCCGCCACCCGTTCACCCCGCAACTCGCCCAGGCCGAGGTTCGGCACCACGAAGGCGTCCGCCTCGCGGATGCGGGCGGCCAGGCGCTGGTCCAATGACGGACCGATGCGGCCATGCAGGAAACCCGCGACGCCCGCGTCGAGAAGGTCCGGCATGTCCTCGGCGGACTGCTGGTGGACGAGGATGTCCAGCCCGAGCTGACGCGCCTCGTCGATGATTGCTCGGTACACCGGCGGCTGCAATTTCTCCTGACTGCCGCCTCTGTCGTCGACCCAGATCTTCACGAACCGGATGCCTTTCGCGGCGATGTCGCGGACGGCTGCCCGCCCCGCATCTGGCGTAGCGGCCCCCCTCAGCACCGTTTGGCCGGTCTCGTCGGTCACCGTCCGGACGTGCTCCAGGAACGCGTTGTTCGGCCCCTGTCCCGGAGGAGCCATGCCGGCGCCGAACACGAAGCGCGCACCTCCCACCTCACCCGATGCCTGCGCGCGTTCGAGCTCCAGAGCCAGATCGTCCGGGTCGCTTCCCGCGGAGAACACGGCGCCGAAGCCGTAGTACGCGTAGCGCTCCAGGTGGTCGATGAGATTGGCCCGACTGTAGTACTGCGCGCCCCAGCCCGTGTAGCCTTCATATCCCAGGTGCGCGTGTGCATCGATCAGCGCCGGCATTACGGTCTTGCCGCTCAGGTCGACGACGGTCGATCCCTCGGGAGCGATGACCTGATCGACCGTACCGACCGCCTCGATGCGGCCATCCGCGACAAGCAGCGCACCGTTCTCGATCACCTGTCCGTCGCCCAGGATCAGACGGGCACCCTCGAAGAGCGTGGCGTCGCTCAGCGTCGCTGACGGATCAGGCGCGCACGCGGCGAGAAGGGTGAGGAAAAGCGTTAGGTGTCCGCGCATGAGCTTGCCCTACGTCGTTGAGGGACCGGCGGTCGAACCCTGAGAGTACGCGCCGGGAGAATGGCCAGCCAGCACAGAGTCTTGCCGCCCCCACGACTGCTGCGGATGTTGACCCGCATGGCAAGCTCCCCTGGTCCCCGCCGAGCATTTCTCAAGAAAGTGCTCGCTGCAGGCGCGGCCCTCGGTGCATCAGGAGGATTCCCCGGGAAGGTGCGGGCACGCACCCCGCAGGCCACCGGCGTCACGGCGCTCGATCACGTCGCGATCCCCGTCAGCAACGTCGACGGGATGGTCGCCTTCTACCGAGCGCTTGGGTTCACTGTCCAGGAGGGCGGCCAGATCGTTTCGATCCACTTCGGGGACCAGAAGATCAACTTCCACAAACCGGCGCTCTGGCAAACGGAGACGTTCACGCTCAAGGCGTCCGCCGCGCGTCCGCCGTGCGGCGACTTCTGCTGGGTGTGGGAGGGATCGGCTCAGGCGCTCTCCGAGCTACTCGCGCGCGCCGGCGCGGAGGTCGTGGCCGAAGGGCAGCGCACGGGCGGACGCGACGGCGGACGCGCGACGGGCCAGAGCGTCTACACGCGGGACCCCGACGGGAACTTGCTCGAGTTCATTCGCTACGCTTAAGCCGTAACGCTGGCACCCTCAAGACGCCGGGACCTGGAGCATGGACGGGTATTGCGCGCGCACAACCTAGGACAGCTGTGCCAGCATCTCTTCCGACAGCTTCCAGAGTCGCTCGGCAGCATCGGGGTCGATGGCGTGTGGGTGCACGCCATTGTACGGCAGGTCAGGAGTCGCCATCGCCGCCACGTTGCAGTCCTCGAGGTAGAGGCCGCCCTGCCCCTCCAGCAACGGGGTCGTCGCGGCCCACGTCGCGGTGGCCGCGCCACCCTCAGGCGTCTTGAAGCCCTCCATTACGTTGCCCTCCTCGTCGAACCAGCCGAGGGCGTTCATTTCTTCCTGTGTCAGGTCTTTCTGGAGGCCGGTCATGATGCCGCCGGGGTGCACCGCATTCGCCGTCACCCCCCTGTCCGCGTAGCGCGCGTTGAAGCCTACCGAGAAGAGCACGTTCGCCGTCTTGGCCTGTCCGTATGCATTCCACTTGTCATACGGGCGCGTGACGTAGTGAGGGTCATCGAAGTCGACGGCCGTGATGCGGTGGCCAATCGACGACAGGTTCACCACCCGAGAAGGGGCGCCCCGCTCGAGGGCGGGCAGGAGGAGCTGCGTGAACAGAAAGTGCCCGAAGTGGTTCGTGGCGAACTGGGACTCCCACCCCTCTGATGTGCGCAGCAACGGGCAAGCCATGATGCCCGCGTTGTTGATCAAGATGTGAAGTGGACCGCCACGAGCGAGGAACGACTCGGCGCAGGTCCGCACCTGAGACGGGACGAAGAGGTCCATGTCCATCACCTCGACCCGGTCGTTGCCGGTGGTCGAGCGAATGTCTTCGGCGACGCCCTCTCCCTTCGCTCGGTTGCGAACAGGCATGAAGACTTCGGCGCCTGCGCTCGCGAGCGCTTTGGCCGTCTCGACGCCGAGGCCGGACGAGGCTCCGGTGACGATGGCCATCTTGCCGCTGAGGTCGATTCCGTCCACGACCTCCAGTGCGGTCGAGGCGTGGCCGAACGGCGAATCGAGCGGTGACTGCTTCATGTGAGTGCCCTCAGGAGGATTGATCGCGCCAAGCAAGCTACGTTCTGGGCCATGAGTCAAGCGAAGATGGCGGCGCCGCCGCTACGGCGCGCGCTGATCATCATGGCCCTGATGGTGGCCGGCGAGGGCGTGTTCTTGCTGCCGTTCGTTCTCGCTCGGGTCTTCCGGCCGACGTTGCTCGACGTGTTCGGCATCACGAACCTACAGCTCGGGACGGCGTTCTCCGTGTACGGCGTCGTCGCGATGGCGGCGTACTTCGGGGGCGGACCGCTCGCGGATCGGTTCTCCGCCAGGCGCCTGATGACGGCCGCCCTGGTCGGAACGGGGTTGGGAGGAGCGGTTCTAGCAGGCGTTCCCTCGCCAGGCATGATGAACGTCTTATGGGGCGTCTGGGGACTCACCACCATCCTCCTCTTCTGGGCGGCCATGCTCCGGGCGACCCGCGAGTGGGGTGGCGAGTCCGCTCAGGGCCGGGCCTACGGGCTGCTCGAAGGCGGCCGGAGCCTACTGGCGGCGGTCATCGCCTCGGCGACGGTGCTCATCTTCGCGCTCGTCCTTCCCAGCGATGTCGCGTCAGCCACCCCGGAGCAACGCGCCGAGGCCTTCCGCACGGTCATCTGGGTGTTCACGGGCATGACGCTCTGCATCGGCCTGCTGGTTTGGCTGGTGGTGCCGGACGACGAGCCGGAGGCGTTGTCCGAAGACGGGCCACGCCTCACAACAGCCGGGGTCCGCTACGCTAGCCGGATGCCGAAGGTCTGGCTGCAGGCCGTGATCGTCGTCTGCGCCTACGCCGGATACAAGGCGACGGACGACTTTTCGCTCCTGGCCCGGGACGCACTGGGCTTCGATGAGGTGCAGGCCTCGGGCATCGGGACGCTCTCGTTTTGGATCCGCGCCATCGCCGCCGTTTCCGCCGGCTACCTCGGTGACCGCGTGAGCTCCTCCGCGGTAATCCTTTGGGGCTTCGTCATCCTCATCGGCGGAAGCCTCGTCATCGCGTCGGGCATCTTGGTCCCGGGCGTCGCCTGGATGTTGATCACGACCATCGCGGCCACGAGCGTCGGCATCTACGCACTGCGGGGCATCTATTTCGCGCTCCTGGAGGAGGGTGCCGTTCCGCTCGCCATCACAGGGAGCGCCATCGGCGTGGTGTCCGTCGTGGGGTTCACGCCTGACGTCTTCATGGGGCCCCTCATGGGCGTGCTGCTCGACAGCTATCCCGGCGTCCTCGGCCATCAATACGTGTTCGCCTCAGTCGCGGCATTCGGCGTGGTCGGGCTGCTGGCGACGATCGCCTTCCGGCGTTGGCCCGCGTATGATGTCGATCGACAAGGGAGGATCGGATGATGGACCGAAACGGAACCTGCGCGCTCGCTCTCATGTGCGGCCTGGCACTCTCTGGTGGACCGCTGGCAGCCCAGAGCGCGTACAGCGTTTCCGTGCCGCCCCCGCCCGACCGGCCCGTGATGTTCCAAACGGCGGAGATCCCGCAGATCCGGGTGGTACCGGTGGCCCTGGGCCTCGTGCATCCGTGGGCCATGGCGTTCAGGGGCAACGGCGACATCCTCGTCACCGAGCGCGAGCTCGGCCAGCTCCGAGTGATTCGCGGCGGCCACCTTCTTGACCGGCCTATCTCCGGTGTGCCCGAGGTCTACGCCGGCCGCCTCCGTGCCGGACTCATGGACATCGCGCTTCACCCCGACGACGACGCACTCGTCTTCCTGACGTATTCCAAGCCTGTCGAGTGGGAGGGGTTGGAAGGATTCAGTGTGGCGCTGGCGCGCGGGCGACTCGTCGGAGACGCGCTGACGGACGTCCGTGACCTCTTCGTGGCCGACGGGCTCGACCTTGGTATCGCGGCCTCGCGTCTCCTATTCGCCCCGGACGGGACGCTCTTCATGAGTGTCGGGGGCTCGTATGTCTTCGCGGGAACGGGAGAGCTCGCGCAGGACCCGAACTCACACTTCGGCAAGATGCTGAGGTTGAACGCCGACGGAACGGTTCCAGCCGACAATCCCTTCGTGGGCCGGCCCGGGTACCGCCCTGAGATCTACTCGTTGGGCCACCGGAACCAATTGGGATTGGCCTTCCATCCGGTGACCGGCGACCTGTGGGCGACCGAGAACGGGCCGCAGGGTGGCGACGAAGCCAACATCATTCTCGCGGGTGCGAACTACGGCTGGCCGCTCGCGTCGTACAGCCGCAACTACGCCGGTCCCTGGGTGTCGAACACTCCATGGCTCGACTCCTTCGAGAGCGCGCAGGTGCTGTGGTGGCCTTCCATCGCTCCGGCTGGACTGGCCTACTACACGGGCGATCGCTTCCCGCAGTGGCAGGGCAACATGTTCGTGGGGTCGGTCATGGTCGGGAGAATCGGCGGGACCGGACACCTCGAGCGCATCGTCTTCAACCAGAACGGCGACGAGGTGCGGAGGGAGTCGCTGCTCACGGAGTTGAGACAACGCGTGCGCGACGTGCGACAGGGCCCCGACGGCCTCATCTACGTGCTGACCGAAGAGCGTGCGCGGTTGGGCGCCGACAACGGGTCGCTGCTGCGGATCGAACCGGTCGACTGAGCTACTCGTCGGTCAGCCTTTCTTCTTACGCTTCTTCGGCTTGGGTTCCGGTAGCTCACGCGACGTGATTCTCGCCAGCTCACTCAGCCATTCCCCGTCTTCGATGCGGTCGCCGATCAGGAGGCTGTTCTTGGCCCCCGGATAGGGGGGCGCCTCGACGACGTCGCCTATGAACGCGCGGCCTCCTTCGGTCGGCTTCACGAACAGCTGATCGTCGCAGATGACCGCGAAGAACTTGCCGGAACTGTAGAGCCCGAACTCGCCGAACATCCTCTTGAAGGTGACGGCACAATCCTTGTCGAATTGGTCGACCACGTACTCCACGAAGCTCAGCTCGGAGGCCACTCGACCTACTCCGCGATCATTCGATTGTAGAGGAGAACGGCAGGTCGGTACTCGAAGTGGATGACGTCGAAGTGCGCCCACTTTCCACCCCACACGAACCCATGATCCTCGAAGGTCTCGATCACATACTGGGGCGGACTCCAACGGCCCTCGATGGGGATCTGGTGCCAATCCTCACGATTGAAGACCCGGCTCCAGCGCCAGTAGACGGCCCCACCATCATACGAGCTCGGCACAAGATCGATCGCCAGGCCCCACGCGTGGTAACTCCGCGTCTCAGAGCCTGCGATCTCCCTGTCGGCGAACGAATAGGTGATGTCCAGCTGAGCCACCCACGTCGCGATCGATGTGTCCCGGGCCGCTGCGGCGAGGATGTCGCGTTCAATGGCGGCCAGGGGATCGACAAGTAGCTCGTTGACGAACATGCGGTGGTCCAGGAACGACACCGACCGGCCATGTCCGCGAATCTCGCGCTCCGACTTGCCCCAGAGGCTCTCGAGCAGGTCCGTGCACGGAGTCGGACGCTCCACCGGAGGTGGCAGCGGCCTGGTCAGTGGCTCGAGCGAGTAGGGATAGAAGATCGGATCGCACTGTTCAGTCCGGTCAAGTCGATCCGCCCCGAGCATACGGCCGCCCTGGAAATGGATGGGCCCGCGCCCCAGCGAGAACACCACGTCTCGCCCGTCGTAGCGAACGGAATCAATGAGTTCGCGGTACGCCTCGATGAAGGCGCGCACGCGTAGGTCGTCCTGGCTTCTCGGCGACGGCACAGCCGCGGTCGCCAGGACCCCCAGGGCAACTGCCAATCCCGCCCCCCGCACGAAACCCCGCATGTGTTCCTGCTACCCCTTCGGCGCCGCGCTCAAGATCTCGTCCGAAGCCTGGTCCGCGAACTTCTCGAAGTTCTTCACGAACATGCCGGCGAGCTTCCGGGCCGTAGCATCGTAGGCGGCCTGGTCGCTCCATGCGTCGCGGGCGTTGAGGAGCTCGGTGGGAACATCAGGCACCGCCGATGGGGTGGCGAGGCCGAAGATCTCGTCCTCTACGTACTTCGCCTTGTCGAGCGTGCCATCCAGGATCGCGTCGATGATCGCCCGCGTGTGCTTGAGCGCGAACCGGTTGCCTACGCCGTGCGAACCTCCGGTCCAGCCCGTGTTGACGAGCCACACCGTGGCCTGATGCTTCTTGATCTTCTCTGCCAGTAGCTCGGCATAGACAGTCGGATGCAGGCTCAGGAACGCGGCGCCGTAACATGCCGAGAAGTTCGGGACGGGCTCGGTCACACCCATTTCGGTGCCGGCGACCTTCGCGGTGTATCCGCTGATGAACTGATACATCGCCTGAGCTGACGTGAGCCTGCTCACCGGCGGCAGCACGCCGAACGCATCACACGTCAGGAAGATGATGTTCTTCGGGTGCCCCCCGACGCACGGAATCTTGGCGTTGTCGATGTACTCGATCGGATACGAGCAGCGGGTGTTCTCAGTGATACTCACGTCGGAGTAGTCGACCTCCAACGTTTCAGGATTGAAGCCGACGTTCTCCAAGATCGAGCCGAAGCGGATCGCGTTGTAAATCTGCGGCTCACCATCTCGGCTCAGGTTGATGGTCTTCGCGTAGCAGCCGCCCTCGAAGTTGAAGACGCCATCGTCGCTCCAACCGTGCTCGTCGTCGCCGATCAGGCTGCGCTTGGGGTCAGCGGACAGCGTCGTTTTGCCGGTGCCTGAAAGGCCGAAGAACAAGGCCACGCTGCCGTCGGCTCCTTCGTTTGCCGAGCAGTGCATGCTCAGGATGCCCTGTTTCGGCAGTGTGTAGTTGAGCACGCCGAAGACACCCTTCTTCATCTCGCCCGCGTACTCGGTGCCGAGAATCACCATCTCCCGCGTCTTGAAGTTCACATTAACGCTCGTGCGCGAACCCACGCCGGGCAGCTCCGGGATCGCGGGCATCTGCCCAGCGTTGAAGATGACCCAGTCCGGCTCGCCGAAGACCGCAAGCTCCTCGGCGGTGGGGCGAATCAGCATGTTGCGCATGAAGAGCGCGTGATACGCGCGGGTACAGATCACACGAACCTTGATGCGATGCTTGGGATCCCACCCCGCAAAGCCGTCGATGACGTAGATGTGATCGCGGCAGTTCAGATAGTTGACGGCGGTCTGCTTGTTCAGCTGGAACGAGCTCTCCGGAATGGGCCGGTTGACGTTGCCCCACCAGATGTCCGCCTTCGTCGTCTCCTCTTCCACGATCCGCTTGTCCTGCGGCGACCGTCCCGTCTTGGGAGCGGAGAACGCGATCAACGCGCCACTGTTGGCTAACCCGTAACGCTTCCTGGGTAACGCCAGGGTGTAAAGCTTGGCCACCGACGGATTGCGATGGACGTGGTAGCCCACGATCGAATGATTCGTGGTTTCTCCGGTGATGCCGTACTGGGCCAGGTCGAAGCTCACGGACTCTAGTTCCCTAGCTGGGGGTGCGTGGGGTCTCTACCACACTGTGGCAAGACGAGCGGGATCGAAAGGAGCGCCTGGCCTGGAGCCCGGGAGGGGCCGCTCAGGCCTGCTGCAGAGCGTCGCGGATTTGGACCCACTTTTCAATCGGACGCTCGCGATTGAACTGGCGAAGATTTCCCTGGGCACCCGCGTCGGCGTCTGATCTGTGCGCCTCCCGGATCGACGCCCCGCGCTCGAGGAGCACCTGGAACGCACCAGCAGCACCGCTGACGATCGCCCAGCCCACAGGCTCGTTCTTGTGGATCTTCCCAGAGACCGCTTCGATGTCGGCTCCGCAGTCGACAAGTGCCTCGGTCGCATTAGCTGCGTCGTGCCATGCCGCCGAATGGAGCGGCGCCGAGCCAGCAGCGTGCGCACCTCGTCTACGTCACCAGATCGAATCGCTTCAACGAGTTCGTTCATTCCTTGACCGCCTCCGCTGCGGGATTGATCACAGGCGAGGTCGCGCGTACTCTGGCCGGGCGGCGCTCAGCCGCCACAGCCCCAGTCCGCCGAGGTTCGCCATGCGAGACCGTTCGATCCGAGCCGTTTACACGGTGATCCTAACGACTGTGGCGAGCCTGGCGCTCGCCGGACCGCTCCAGGCTCAGGAACTGCCTCGCCTGCTGCCGGACGACCTGTTCCGGCGGAACATCGGGGGCGAGGGCCAGATGGACGCCCGGTTCGCGCCCCACCGCGTGATGGACAACATCTACTATGTGGGCACGGGATCTTTGGCATCGTTTCTGATCACGACGCCGCAGGGCCACATCCTGGTCAACAGCTGCTTCAACCGAACCGTGCCCCTCATCCGGGAATCCGTCGAGGAGCTGGGCTTCAACTTCGAGGACATCCGCATCGTCCTCGGGAGCCACGCGCACGGCGACCACATGCAGGGTGATGCCCTCGTGAAGGAGCTCACCGGGGCGCAGGTCATGGTGATGGGTGACGACGTTCCCCTGTTGCAGCCGCGGAACCCGGCTGACCCCATGCCTCCCATCGATCGGATGCTGTACGACGGAGAGACCGTCTCGCTGGGCGGCGAGGTGCTCACTGCCCACCGGACTCCGGGCCACACACCCGGGTGCACCAGCTGGGAGTTGGACGTGCAGGAGAGCGGCCGCACGTATAAGGCGCTCATCAACTGCAGCATCGGGGTGAACCCCAACTATCAGTTGTACCAAAATCCTGATCGCCCGACCATCGTCGAGGAGTACCGCTACAGCTACGCCAAGCTCCGGTCTCTCGACATCGACATTCCGCTCGGATCGCACCCCGGCATGTACAACCTGGAAGAGAAATTTCCGCGGATCGGTCAGACGCCTAATCCGTTCATCGATCCCGAGGGCTACCGCTACGAGATCGCCATCAACGAACAGGCGATGGGCCTCCGCCTAGAAGAACAGAGAGCCGCAGCGGCCCGATAGGGCCCTATTCGGTCGGCGGCACCATGGTGATGGCGCCTTCACCGTTGCCGGCGGAGCACGACCCCTCGAAGGCCCCGCTCGCCTGCCGGGAGAGGGTGCAGTCCACCCTCGTGCCCGGCTCCCACCAGAAGGTCAGCTGGTCCCCCTCGAGCCGTGGGTCGGTGAACGGTATGTCCCCCAACTGAACGTTGTTCATCACGATGGAAAGGTCCCCTGCTGTCCGGGCGACCTGGTACGTGACGGGGACGCCTTCGCCTTGGGGCGGGCTCATCAAGCCCGTCCAGGTGCCCAACTCCAGCTCTTGCGCAGCCGCCGGGGTCGCGGAGGTGAGCACGGCCGTGACGAGTGCGCCGAGTCCGAGGGCTTTCCCTTTCATACCATCGCTCCTGTGGGGTAAGGGGTGAAACTACGAGAGCCGCGCGACCGAGCAAGCGCGCGGCGGTTCGCCTTGCCGGGCACCAGGCCGCCGGGTACGATCCGCCACGTCCCCAGGAGAGGAATATGAGCATCCCACGTATCGGCGCCGCAGCCCAAGCAGCGTTACTCGCAGCGGTGATCGCCGCGCCGCTGCAGGCTCAGGCAGGACCGCCCCGCCCCAACGTGGCACCCAGTGGCCGCGTGACGACGAGCGTGTCGTTCGACGGTCGTGTGCTCAGGGGCGGGACCGGTTGGTTTCTCGGCACGCCGGCTCACTCGGGTCCCTCGAGAATGATCATCGATTACGGCCAGCCGCATGCTCGGGGCAGAACCATCTTCGGCGGCCTGGTGCCGTACGGTGAGGTGTGGCGCCTGGGAGCGAACTGGGCCACGAGCCTCGCGCTCGACGTCCCCATGCGGATCGGTCAGCTCGACCTACCGAGGGGAGAGTACACGCTCTTCTTCCTGCCGCGCGAAGACGGCGGCGAGCTCGTTGTGAGCGAAGAGACGCGCCAGTGGGGCACGGACTACGATGCATCTCGCGACTTCGGAAGGACGCCGGTTCAGCGGCGCCACCTGAGCGAATCGCTCGAGAGCCTGACAATCACGCTGGAGCCCGTCTTTCCTCAAGAGGCCGGGAGCGTCCCCGCGGGCATGCTTCGCATCGCGTGGGGCGAGGCCGAGTACTTCACGGACTGGCAGATGATATGGCGCTAGGCCAGACGAAGAGACGGTAGCCATGGAAGGCCGGAAGACCATCAGAATCCGGGAGCCGATCTTCGCGGATCCGGACCAGAGCAAGAGGCACGCTGCGTTGATCGTCCTGAGAGGCGAGGAGATCGGCCGCGACTTTCGGCTCCGGAAGAGCACCATGGTCATCGGGCGCAACCCTTCGGCCGACATATGCCTCCCCGATGACGGCGCATCTCGCGAGCACGCACGCATCGACTTCCGTGGCACGGCCACCGCGGGCAGCGACACGACCTTCGTGCTCTCCGACCTCGGCAGCACCAACAGGACCATCGTCAATTCGGAAGAGGTCAAGTCGGTCCAGCTTCAAGACGGCGACAAGATTCAGATCGGAGACACGATTCTGAAGTTCGTCGTGCTCGACAGCATCGAAGCGAGCTTCCACGCGGAGGTCCGTGACCTCATTTCCTACGACCAGCTCACGGGCCTGCTGACGAAGGAGTCGCTATACCTGGCGTTCGAGCGGGAGCTCGCGCGCTGTGTGCGGTACGGCCTACCCCATTCCGCCCTGATGATGGACCTCGATCGCTTCAAGTCCGTGAATGACAGTCACGGCCATCTGATGGGCAGCCACGTGCTCGCCGACGTAGGCAGAATCATTCAGCAGTGTGTCCGAGCCGCCGATGTCTCCGCCCGGTACGGCGGAGAGGAGTTCATCACCTACTTGTCCGAGACCGATACCGAGGGGGCGTTGCTCGCGGCGGAACGCATCCGGACCGCCATCGAGGCGCACCCCTTCGTCCTGGACGACGTGAGCATTCGCGTCACCATAAGCATCGGGATCGCCACTGCGCCCGGACACGGGACGAGCATCAAAGAGCTGGTTGGCGAGGCAGACCGGGCGCTGTACCGCGCCAAGGAATCGGGCAGGAACCGGGTGTGTGTCGCGTGAGGCCCGGACCGCTCAGGACGTCGCGCTGTAGTAACAATCGAGCGCGGGGCCTCCGGGCTCAACATTCCGGTCGTGTTAGGACTCCTGTGTAGGCGCTACCTTAGCGCCTGGAATGTTCAGGATGTCGTCAGAGGGAGAGATCAAATGCCAAGAGCTGTCATAGCCCTTGGGGTCGTAGTTACCGGACTGGCGGTACTCGCGCCCATGCCGGTTCAGGCGCAGGATTGGACCCGACGGGAGTTTCCGTTGGCGCCTCCCAACGCCAGAAGCAACTTCGTCGCGCCGTACTTCGACGGTTTCTATCAAAACGACGACGGCACCTACACCCTCT
>JAOTVA010000065.1 GCA_029863645.1 Gemmatimonadota bacterium | reverse complement strand
CCTGGCACTGCCGGCGATCCCCCTAATGCGCTGAATCAGCCGAACGATGTGATCGTCGCGCCGAACGGCGAGATTCTCGTTTCCGAGGGACATTCCTATCAGGGTCCGCACGGCCGCATCTCGCGCTTCGCGGCGGACGGTACGTTTCTGGGCACGATTGGAGAGTTCGGCGACGGTCCCGGACAGTTCATCGTGCCGCACGGCATGGCCTTCGATTCACAGGGCCGTCTGTTCGTGGCAACGCGCGGTACCAACCGCATCGACATCTTCGATCACGAGTACACGTACGTCGAATCGTGGGAGCAGTTCGGTCGTCCCAACGACGTCTTCATCGATGAAGACGACACGATGTACGTGTTGGACTCCGAGTCCGGTGACGAGCGGAATCCTGGCTTCCGCCGGGGGATCTACATCGGCAGCGCGCGCGACGGCTCGCTCTCGGCCTTCGTGCCGCCGCATGCGGACCGTCCACCGCATGGAACGATCGGTGAGGGTATCGCCGTCGATGCGAGCGGCAACATCTACGTCGGGGAAGTCTCGCTCAACGGCATGACGATGTTCATGCCGCTCATGTAGTTCTGACTGCCTGAGGGAAAGCGAAAGGTCCGGCCGCCGTGTTCTGGCGGCCGGACCTTGTCGCTTCAGGACCCAGTGCTACTCGGGCAGGCGTAACGCGACCAGAGAGGTCGGCACACCGTTGCCGGACACCGGCAGGACGATGAACTGCACACCGTCGTGCAGATAGGTCATGGGTGCCGTGCTCACCGGGGTCGGGAGTTCCACGGATCCGATTCGTTCACCCGTCGTCTTGTCGTGGGCGTACCAGGTCGCGTTGCCGCCCCGCCCTTCGGCGTACATCAGAAGTGAGCGCGTCACGAGGGCGGTCGCGTTACCCAGGAAGCCCGTGTTGGGGATGTCGATGCCCTCGAGCAGCTCGTGGTTGGCGATCCGTTCGGGCGTTTCGCCGTTCGGAATCCACCACAGGTGCTCACCCGTGTTCATGTCGATCGCCGTGATGCGGCCGTAGGGCGGCTTGACGATGGGTAGTCCATCGATGGCTGTGAATCCGCCGCCGCCGCCCGCCGAGAAATCGACCACGGTTACGCCCAATCCGTCTGGGCCCCCGTCGTCGCGATCGGACCCGGGGGCCAGGACGCCACCCGAGCAGGCCTTCCTGGACTGCACGTAGATGATCCCCGTCTCGGGATCCATCACCGGTCCGCCCGGGATGTTCGTGCCGCCGGTCGCGCTCGGGCACTGGGCCGTGGCGCGCCAACCCTCCGCGTTCCCTTGGTGCACGTAAGGCGTGTAGATCGGGCCGAGCAGGATGTCTGAGACCTGCTCCACCGCCATCGCTCGGAGCTCGGGCGTGAAATCCATGAGGTCGTCGATGCTCAGGCCCTGGAGCTCGTAGGGCGCGGGCCGCGTGGGAATCGGCTGCGTCGGGGAGTACCACTCACCTGGCACATTACCCGCGGGCACGGGTCGCTCCGGAATCGGCCAGAGGGGCTCGCCGGTCTCCCGGTTGAACGCATAGATGAACGACTGCTTCGACGCCTGGACGACCGCAGGAATTTCCCTGCCGTCGACGGTGAGGTCCACGAGAATCGCGGAGACCGGGAAGTCCCAGTCCCAGATATCGTGGTGGATCGCCTGGAAGTGCCAACGGCGCTCACCGGTCCTGATGTCGACCGCTACCAGGCTATTGCCGAAGAGATTCGCGCCGGGCCTGAAGCCGCCGAAATAGTCGTTCGTAGGCGCGTCGGTTGGCAGGTAGACGAGGTTCAGGTCCGGATCTGCTGAGAGCGGGGCCCAGACGTTCACGTTGCCGACGTACCGCCAGGCATCGTTCTCCCAGCTGTCGTTGCCGAACTCGCCGGCCCTCGGAATCGTGTGGAAGGTCCACAGGTGCTCACCCGTGCGGGCGTCGAACGCCTGGACGTCGCCCGGGACGTTCTCGATGCGGGTCTGGCCGCCACCGCCGGGTTGCGCGGAATTGCCGACGATGATGACGCCGTTGACGAGTAGCGGTGCGGACGACGTAGTGATCTGGCCGATCCTAGGGTCGATGCCCGTTTCGACGTCGTAGGGGTGCCCCAGAGTGGCCAGCATGTCCACGCTGCCGGTCTCGGGGAAGCCGTCGATCGGAATCTGGCCGCCGAAGCCTTCCAGGGGCTGACCCGTCTTGGCGTCCAAGGCGTGTAAGAAGAAGCCAGGAGTCACGAGGTAGAGGACACCGCGTCCGTCGATCTCGGCGTATGCGACGCCACGTCCGTAGTTCTTCCGTGGAGAAGCCTCCCAGCGGGGGGTGGTGGGCTCCCTGAAGGTCCACAGCGTTTCACCTGTGCCGGGATCGACAGCGACCAGCGTGCGGCGCGAGCCGGCCAGCGTGTATAGCAGTCCATCTGCATAGATCGGCGTGTTCCGCTGGATGAAGTCCGGATTCGGGCCGAAGTTGTCGCCCCGCCAAACCCAAGCGACTTCGAGATTCTCGAAGTTGTCCGCGTTGATCTGGTCGAGGGGCGAATAGCGCGTGCTCGCCAGGTCGGCGCCCCAGTAGCGCCACTCCCCGTAGGGGTTTGCCCAGTCCTGGGCAGAGGCGGGGAAGGCCAGACCGGCGACGAGACCGAGCGCGAGGCTCAGCCCGGCGGCGATCGCGGTAGGCGTCTTGGTAGCGTTCATGCTTTCGTCCACTTCCTCGAGGGTCAGCGAGTCCGGGCGAAGCTACGGTCCGGGTCGGACGGGGGACAAGCAGGGGCGCGACGGAGCCGACCACGCAATTTCCTACCGCCGCCAGTGGGAAACCCCCGACGGACCGGCCCTAGCACTCCTCGTAGTGTTGTTCATGAAGACTTCACGCACGGAGCGGCGGCAGTCCCTTCGTCGCCCCTGCGTGCCACAGAGGAGGCTTAGATGAGGGCGAAAAAGTGGTTCCTGCCGGTCGTTGCCCTGGCGGTGCTCACCGCGTGCGGCGTGCCGATCCAGTCGGGCGCCAACTTCGCATCGGGTTGGGAGCCGGGTCGGATGGCCACCTTCGCCTGGCGCGATGCCCGGGACCGGATCGTCGGTGACTCCCGCCTGGAGGGAAACGAGGTCTTCCACCAGAGCCTCCACGAGGCGGTTGGATGGGAGCTCTCGCTTCGGGGCATGCGCTATATCGAGACTGACCCCGACCTGCTGATCCATCATCACCTGTCATTGGCCGACCACGTCATGGAGACTGAGGTGATCGACGAAGCGGGCGTAAGCAGCACGGAGAGTTATGTCTATGAGGGCGGCTCGTTGGTGGTCCATATCGTCGATGCTCGGACCGGAGATGACGCCTGGGTCGCGTGGGCTGAAGCCAGCGTCCAGCCGGCGTTCAGGGGTCCAGACGCCATGCGGCGGTGGGTGTACGACGTAGTGGGCAGGATGTTCGATGACTGGCCGGTCCCGCCACGGAACTAGGCACACTCGGGTCCCGGGGTCAGCTCTTTCGCCCGTGCCCAGACGTCGTCGAACATCTGCTCGGTCAACGTGCCAGTGAACGTGTTCTGCTGACTCGGATGGTACGACGCCAGGACGGCCGGTCCGTTCGCGATGGAGACCTCGACCCCGTGCCCGAACCGAGGCCGGGGCTTGGGGACGGACAGGCCTCGGGCAGCGAGAATGCGGAGTGTCTGAGCGTAGGCGAGTCCTCCAAGGGCTACCACGACTCGGACGCTGGCGAGGGCATCCAACTCGCGCTCCAACCAAGAGCGGCACGTGTCCCGCTCGGCAGTGGTGGGCTTGTTGGCCGGCGGTGCACACCGCACGGCCGCTGTGATCAGCACGCCATCCAGGCGAAGCCCGTCCGCTCGGTCCGTCGAAGTGGGTTGGTTGGCGAGGCCTGCGCGGTGAAGCGCCCGGTACAGCCAGTCGCCGGATCGGTCGCCGGTGAACATGCGCCCGGTCCGGTTCGCTCCGTGGGCCGCGGGCGCGAGGCCGACGACCAGGATCGAGGCCTTCGGATCTCCGAACGCCGGCACGGGCCTTCCCCAGTAGCCCTGATCACGGAACGCTGCGCGCTTGTCACGGGCCACCTGTTCCCGCCATGCGACGAGCCGCGGACAGCGGCGGCAGTCGACGAGCTCCCGTTGTACAGAGTCGAACGCGTTGGCGGCCACGGGTCTAGCCGCTCTCCTCCCAGGCGGCGAGCCAGAGCACGCTCAGCATGCCTGCGCCCGATGCGAGTCGTTCGGTAGCGAAGCCGACGGTCTCGGGTCGCGACGGGCCGTCCGGATCGAACCCGATGTCCCGGTCCAGTCGGTAGATCTCCCCCACCAATGCGTGAGACGTGTGCAGGAACGCCATGACGGCTTCTCGAGCCGAGCCGTTCAGCGGACGGGGAGCGGCGGTCCGGCGCGTTACCTCCGCCTGTGTCACATGGGCTGCCACGAAGTCGGCTTCGAAGCGGCCATGGAAGGTGCGATCGTCGGTGAAGCCTTCCGGGTTTGCCACGCCTCGAGCCCATCCGTTGTAGTGAATCGTCGTGTGATGGGGGTTGGCGCCGTCCGTGACGTAGTGCCCCAGAATGCCGGCGTCGTTGATGATGCGTGCCTCGATCCAGCGCCGCCGTGTCGGGTCTGTCTCTCGACGCCACAGGCGCCATTCCGTGACGAGCCGTCCGTACAACTCGACGATGCGGAAGGGAAGGAATCCAGCGTCATTCTCGGGTCGATCGAGCCCCGCCGCATACAGCCGCCTCAGGTACTGAAAGCGATCGCGCGCGTCCAGGGCACCCTCGGGCACGTTCTCGAGATCGATGAAGTGATCGTATTCGAAGGCGCGATCCATCTCGGGCAGAGATCTCACCCGCCACCGATCCGGCTCGGGATCGAGATATGCGAGCTGCTCACCAGCGTCGCGGAAGAAGTCCGGCACCCGCGGGGGCAGGGACGCTACGGCGGCCCGTGCAGCCATCTCGTGGCCGGTGGTGCCCCAGCGCACACGCGGCTCCTCAGCCGACATCGGCGCGATGGCGGCGATCCCCAGAGCGATGAGAAAGATGCGCATGACTCTCCTGTCGACTCGACTGTGGTGCGACGGCCTGAAGGTGAGAAGTGGTGCTCCGGGATGCCAGGCTGGTACAATTGAACGATGAAACACGACGTGACCACTCGGACCGAGACGTGACGGCACTCGCCAACGGCGACCCTCGCGCGAGCCTCGCGGGACGCACGGTGGTCATCACGGGTGGGGGACGCGGAATCGGCGCCGCGACCGCGATCGCACTCGCCGAGGCCGGTGCCCGTGTCGCCGTCGCCGCGAGGAACGAAGCACAAGTCGTAGAAGTCGCGACACAGATGCGAGAGGACGGCCTCGAGGGCTTTGCCTTCCGCTGTGACGTGACCGATCCGCGTCAGGTGCGCGACTTGGCGCTCTCGGCGCGGGAGGCGATGGGCCACGTCGACATCCTCATCAACAACGCCTCGACCGCGACCTCGAACCGGCTCGGCCGGATCACCGTGGCCGAATGGCAACACATCTTCGACGTGAATACCACGGGCACGTTCCTCTGCACGCAGGCCATGTTCGACGACATGGTAAAGCGCGGCTGGGGGCGGGTAGTGAACGTCTCCTCGCTCGCGGGTCTCCGCGGAGACCGCTACATCGCCGCTTATGTTGCCGCCGAGCACGCGGTGGTGGGCTTTACCAAGGCTGTGGCGGCGGAGGCTGAGGACACCGGCGTCACCGTGAATGCGGTCTGTCCCGGCTACGTGGATACGCCCCTCACGGATGAGACGATCGCGCGCATCATGCACCTGACCGGTAAGTCGTGGCAGGACTCCCTGCGGTCGGTGCTCGACCAGGCGGGGCAGAGCCGCCTGATCCGGGCGGCCGAAGTTGCGGAGACGATCGTGGACCTGTGTGCCGACGAGCGTGGAACCCGCAACGGCGAGGTCGTGGTGTTGGACGGTGCGCAGGCGCAGTAGCCTAGCCAGGTGCCTCCAACGAGACCGCGTCGCCGACGCGGACGCTGCCACTATCCAGCACGACCCCATAGGCCCCTCCGCCCCATTCCGCCTCCAGTGCCTGGGTCAATCCGGAGCATTGCTCGTCCATGCGCTCGCAAGGACGTGTCTCACCCTCGATGCGGATTCGCACCGACCCGACCCTGAGCACCCGACCTCGGCTGCCGGCGAGTGAAACGCCACTCACCATGATGTTCGCGCGGCGCATCTCCGGACTGGCGTCGGGGAGCCGCGTGCGGATGCGGTCGAAGACTTCTCGTTCAATCACCGTGACCTGTCGCCGAGACCGGCCGCGATTGGCATCGTCCTCGATCCCCTCGCCGACGATCAGCTCCGCCCGCGCGACAGGGTCCATTCGGCCGCGAATCGCCCGTTTTAGCCAAAGCGCCTCCACCCGTCCTGTCGCCGTATCGGTCATGCCTCGTCTCTGGTCTCTCTCGTGTAACAAATGGGCCCGTGCGGGTTAGATGGGCCACGGTACACTGGGTGCCCGAGACGGTGCCCGCCCCTAGGAGGTCCGCCCTGTCGCTCCGCGTGCAACTCGAGTTGGTCTACGACCCCGGTTGTCCGAACGTTGGACGAGCTCGCGAGTCTCTGACGCTCGCGTGCCGCGAGGCCGACATCCCCGCTGTCTGGACGGAGTGGAGCAGTGAGGATCCCGCCTGTCCGGAGCACGTGCGGAACCTGGGTTCGCCTACGGTGCTGGTAAATGAAGAGGACGTCGCCCCGGGCCCTCATCCGTGGGCACCTAGGGAGACCGGAGACAGTCCGCGGTGCCGCGTTTATCGTGACGGCGATGCCCTGGTCCCGGCACCACCCGTGCGCCGCGTCGTGGAGGCCATCACGGACGCGCTTCGCCCCTCAGTGGGTTAGGTCGGACCCAACTCCGGGACGGTCATGCTGCCTCGAGTCACCGCGACGGCCCGACCCCCGACACGGACCTCGGTCGTACGACCCTCCGCTCGGTCAGCCTCCACGTAAAGCAGGCTGGGCCGGCCGAGTTCGATTCCCTGTTCGACCGTCCATTTGAGGCGTACTTCGGGGCTTCCGTCGGCCTCCGAGAGATAGCCTCCAAGCGCGGCGGCCGCGGAACCCGTGGCCGGATCTTCGAGCACGCCGGAACCCGGTGCGAACATGCGTACGCGCGCATCGACGCCCGCTCCGTCTCCACCAAGGCTGACGAGGTAAACGTGGTGGGCCCAGCTGTTGGCGAGCAGCCGTCGCCAAAGGCCAAGATCCAGGACGGCCCGAGCCACTGCATCGACGCTCGCTACGGGCACGACGTGGTAGGGCAGCCCGCACGAGACCATCTCGGGTCTCAGTCCATGGCCACCCACATCTGCTGGTTCGAGGCCCACCATGGCCGCGAGCTCCGGGGCGGAGTGCGGGGAAGGGCGGTGCTCCGGCAACACGGCCGTAGTGAACTGAGCGAACGTCGGCTGGCCGGCCTCGAAGCGTACCTGCACGGGGACCGGTCCGACGTTCTCCTCGAGCGTGAGTGAGACCTCTCCGTCGTGTGGACGAGTCTCAAGGGTGCCCGCCAGGAAGATCGCGCTTCCTACGGTGGGGTGTCCGGCGAACGGGACCTCGACTTTCGGCGTGAAGATGCGCACGAGGGCCGCGCCATCGCGGGTCTCGGGCGGACCCAGAAAGACCGTTTCGGAGAGGTTCATCTCCCCCGCAATGCGTTGCATGACCGACGAGGGGAGGTGCGCCGCGTTCGGGAATACAGCCAGCGGGTTACCGCCGAAGGTACGGTCGGTGAACACGTCCAGCGTGTGGAAGGGGAGCTCGGGCATCAGCTGTTCGCGGCCGTCGCCGGCCGCATGAATACCGTCACCTGCCACATCGTCCAGTTGGCATGGTATGTCTTGATGAGGCCGTGCTGTTCGACCCGGGCCTCCACGGCTTCGGTCGGGTGAATGAAGGCGCGGAAGGGGCACCTGCGCATCAGCTGCACGAGATTCACCACGCGGATCGCGGCCCTGGCCAGGATATTGTCGCGCGGGTACACGAGCCCGTAGGCACGGCGCGCACGAGACGCCGACGCATCGACCAGGGCCTCCATGTCCGAGTAGCAGCACACCACGCGGTCGAGCGTGACGAGATCTGCAGCGTCGACATCGGCTTGGGCCTCGACAAAGTCTCCCGCGATGTAGCGCATCCGGTCGGCGTACCCCCGGCTCTGCGCCTCTTCCTTGGCCGTTTCGAGGTAGGCCGGTGACGCGTCCACGCTCGTCCCGGATCCCGCTCCGTCGTCCGCGAGCTCGTGCTGAATCGCGCCGACGCCGCCGCCGATGTCGAGGAACGAAGCGCCTCGAATACCCGCTTCCGACAGGGCATCCAACAGCATGCGAGTGGTCTTCACCGCACCCTTACGCCGGTACCGTCGTAGCTGCCGCCGGGCCGTCCGGGCATCGAACTGATCCTCGATCCCCTGGCACCGAGAGCATGTCATCAGAGTTTCCTCATTAGCCACCTATACGAGCATCATGAGTATAAGTGACACCGTACGGTCGGTCGGGACCAGGTCAGGGTCCGGGCTGCTCGTCGGGCTCCTCGCGTCACCCGACGCGTGGCCGCATCTTGCAGGGATCGGCCAGGCGGTCGACGGGAACATCAAGTGTTGGAACCGAGGCGACGCAACGAATGACCCTCTCACGCAGAAGTGCCATAAAGGTCGGAGCAGGGCTGGGTGCCATGGCCCTGCTCGATCGCTACGGCGTGCTCGCCGAGCAGCAGGCCACGCTCATTACCAAGACGATTCCCTCGTCCGGGGAACGGATTCCGGTCATCGGTCTGGGCTCGGCACGGACGTTCAACCTGGACACCTCGAGCACGGATGCGATCGAGCCGCTGGAGGTCGTGATCCTGTTCCATGAGCACGGTGGCAAGGTGATCGACACGGCCCCGTCGTATGGGCGCTCAGAGGAGTTCGTGGGCCGCGCGGTGGGGTCCATCAATGCGGCGGACGAGCTGTTCCTCGCGACCAAGGTGAACGTGGAAGGGCGGGGCGTCTCCGCCGCGCTCCAGCAGATGGAGGAGTCCTCGAGGGTTCTCGCGAAGCCGACCGTGGACCTAATGCAGGTGTGGAACCTCGGCGACAACTTCAGAAGCCTCGGGGACAGACACCTCTCCGCACACCTCGAGGCCGTCCGCGAGTGGAAGAGTCGCGGGCGCACCCGATACATCGGCGTCACCACGTCCTTCCGCCAGCAATACGACCTCGTCGAGAGGGCACTGAGACGAGAACAACTCGACTTCGTGCAGCTCGACTATTCTATCGGGGACCGCGAGCCCGAGGAGCGACTTCTGCCGCTTGCGGCAGAACGTGGCGTCGGAGTCCTGATCAACCAGCCGTTTTCGACGGGGGGACTTTTTTCCCGCGTCGCTGGCCGGCAGCTGCCGAGCTGGGCTGCGGACTTCGACTGTGATAGCTGGGCTCAGTTCTTCCTGAAATACATCGTCTCCCATCCGGCCGTCACGTGCGCGATCCCTGCGACCAGCGATCCGGAACATCTCGTCGACAACATGGGGGCCTGTTTGGGCAGGCTTCCGGACGAGCGCACCAGACGTCGGATGGTAGAGGTGTTCGAAGCGCTCTAGGTGGCACGATGAAGGTCCCTGCCAAACGCTGTCGGCAGGGACCTTCGTTGTTGCTTGGACTAGCTGGTAGTGCCTAGTTCGGCAGCAACACCCCGTCAATCACATGAACGAGCCCGTTCGTGGCCGAGACGTCCGTGGCTACGACGTTGACCGTGGCCCCCGATCCGTCCGTCAGGGACACAGCCGCACCGTTGATGTTCACCGTGAAGGTTCTGCTGCCGTCGAGCGTGGTAACCACCTGGCCATCTGAAAGGCTACCCGAGCCCACCGTGGCACCGACGACGTGGTAGGTCAGCACGTCTACCAGGTCCTGTCCGGTCGGGACGCTGGGGAGCGCCGCGAACGCTGCGTCGGTCGGGGCGAAGACCGTAAAGCCAGCCCCGCCGTTGTCGCCGCGCAGCGCGGTCTCGAGGCCGGCCGTGCGGACCAGGTCGACCAGAGTGTAGAACTCGTTCAGCACGCCGACATCGACGATGTCTACCTCGGGAACGAGCACGGCGTCGATCAGGTGGATGATCCCGTTCGTCGCCTCGACGTCCGCGGCAGTCACGGTGGCTCCGTTGACCGTCACCGTTCCAGGAGAGACCCCGACCTCGACGTCCTGGCCCTGCAGGGTCGTGACCATCTGACCGTCTGTCAGGCCGCTGGACCGGGCCGCAACACCCGACACCACGTGGTAGGTGAGGATCTGGGTCAGGAGTTCTGCGTTATCGGGATCCAGCAGTGCGGTAACGAGGTCGGTGCCCAGTGCGTCGAACGCGGAGTTCACTGGCGCGAAAACCGTGAGTGGCCCGGGCGCCTGAAGTGCGCTGACGAGGCCGGCCTCGACGACTGCTACTTCCAGAGTGCTCACGTCGGCTGTTGCGACGACGATATCGACGATGTCGTCAACGATCGCTTGGGTTACCGGGTCGTCGTCGCCGCAGGCCGAGAATGCCACCGCCAGGACCGGAATCAACACGGCCCGAAGGGAAGGGGTTCTGGTGAGGAAACGCTTCATGATTTTAGCCCTCGTTTCAAAGATGATGGTTCAGGTCTTCAGTTCATGCTTTGTTCAGCTTTGTCGACCTGAAAGTACACTATGTACAACTATTGTCAACTATTAATTGCACAAGACCTGCACGACAGGGGTCGAGCGAGGGCTGACGGAGCCGGAAGGGAGGGCGTCCCGCCAAGTGAACGTCCGTGGGAGGGTGAAGACGGCGGTGGGACTAGGCCCGACGGCGTTTCGCTAGGGGTTAGGCCCCGCGGCCGTTCCTGTCGACAGTCGCGAAGCCGTCGAGCCCGTCGAAGACCTCAACGCCAGAAGGGAGCTCTTGGGCCTTCAGCAATCGGGCCGCGGTCCCGCCGACCATCAGTGAGATCTCCGGCTTGAGCAGTTCGCGCAGCGCGAACACGGAGCTGGCCGTCTCATTCATTTGATCCGTTCGGACGGCGCTGATAGCGACCGCGTCTGCGCCCACATCGTGCGCAGCGTTCGCGATATCGGAGATGGGTAGATCGGCGCCGAGATAGGTAGGGCGCCACCCTGCGACTGCCGCCGCTACCGCGGCGAGTCGGGCACCCAACGCGTGCCGTTCGCCGGGCAGGGTCGCCACCACCACGGTGGGGCCCTCCGGCGACGACATGGCGGGGTCGCTCATCCATGCGAGCACTCGCTCCAAGACACCGCTTCCGAGGTGCTCTTGGGCGGGAGAGATCAGGCCGCCCGCCCATGAGTGGCCTACTCGGGACAGCAGGGGGGCAGCCACTCCTTCCAGGAACGGTTGGGCGCCCAGCGACAGGAAAGCCCTCCATAATGTGCGCTCGAGGGCCTCCGCATCGAGCTCAACCATGTGCTGGTAGGCGTCGTCGATCCACTCATCCTGTGCTTCAGACGGGTCCACCCGATCGGCGGCAGGAGTGGCTTGGATGTCCTCCGAAAGCAGTGCCTCGGCAGCCGCGGGTGGGAGGGCGGCGACCGTGCTGATCGACCGACCCATATCGACGAGCGCCCGCAGGGTATTGAGTCGGTCGACGTCCCTATCCGAATAGACTCGCTGTCCACCCTCGGACCGGGCTGGACTCACGGCGTCGTAGCGGCGCTCCCATGCGCGGATCGCAGCCGGCGTGAGGCCCGTGCGGTGCGCGACGACCCGAATCGGGTGGCGGGGGGTGGAGGCGTCGTGGCTCATGCGACAACAATACATTGAAGTTTAATCGATGTCAAAGTTGTCGGGGACGAATTGTTAAACAACCATTGACACACAGAGATCCATTCGCCAGAATTGTTGGACAATAAAATAACAGAGCTAGGACGACCACTCACTCAATGGAGGAACACCATGCTCCGCTCCATCACACTCTTCGCAGCCATCGCCAGCTTCGGCGCGGCCCCGATCGGCGTCGAGGCCCAAATGGCCAGCAAGGATATCGTCACCACGGCTGTCGAGGCCGGCTCGTTCACGACGCTCGCCGCGGCCCTAGAGGCAGCAGGTCTCGTCGGCGTTCTGCAGGGTGAGGGCCCCTTCACGGTGTTCGCCCCCACGGATGCGGCGTTCGCCAAGCTGCCGGCCGGGACGGTCGAGGCCCTCCTAGCCGACAAGGCAGCGCTCACGCGCGTCCTCACGTACCACGTCGTAGCTGGTCGCGTCCCCTCGTCAGCAGTAGTCGGCCTTACCCAGGCTGAGACGGTCGCAGGAATCGACGCGCCGATCGAGGTAAGGTCCGGCAACGTCTACGTCGGCGGCGCTCAGGTAATCACAGCTGACGTTCAGGCCTCCAACGGCATCATCCACATCATCGACACGGTGATGCTTCCCCCGGCGATGTAGGTCTCTTGCTCGAAAGAAGCATCCCACGAGCGGCGGTCGACTTCGGTCGGCCGTCGCTTTTCTTTGCACCGCATGGTGCGCTACCCGAGAGCTCAGGATAGGCCAATGAGCGTACACGTACTTCGTCGTGAACAGATCGTATGGGGCGATCTCGAAACGGTGTTCGCCTTCTTCGAGAGCCCTCGCAACCTGGAGGAGATCACCCCCCCTTGGTTGCGCTTCGAGGTCGTCGCCACGACGGACGAGTCGATGCGCCGCGGCACCGAGATCGAATATCGGCTGAGGTGGCAGCGCGTGCCGATGGGCTGGCGGTCGCGCATCGCGGAGTACGAATCGCCGAGTGCCTTCGCCGACGAAATGATTTCGGGGCCCTATAGGCGGTGGTACCATCGACACCTCTTCCGTCAGGTCGAGGGGGGCATCGAACTGGTCGACGTCGTGGAGTACGAGCTACCGTTCGGTGCACTGGGGCGTTGGATGCACGCTCGTCTCGTACGGGCCCAGCTCGAGTCGATCTTCGATTACCGCCGAGATGCCGTCGCCGCGCGTTTTCCGGCCCCGCGCACGACTCAGTCTGAGGCGTCGCCGTAGCTGAACGCCGATCCCACGAACCGCACGAAGATGAAGCCAGCCTGGCAGATGTTGGCGATGAGCGCCGTGACGTAGAGGGCGGGAGCGTTCACCGTGGACAACCCCAGCACCACGATGACAAGGCTCACCTGCTCGAGAACCTCCACGACCGAAACCAAAGAGACCGCGAGGTTGTCGGGCGGGAAGGTCCCCTGTACAGGCTTGTAGGCTCGGGTGAACGAGATGATGATCCCGTTGTCGAAAATCAGGAACATCACGGCCGCCAGCCTCCAGATCAGGCCCTCCTCGAGGCCGTAGCCTGCGAGGCCGACGGGAATCAGCGCCGCCGCTACTCCGGCGACCGCGCTCGAGATTACGAGGCGCAGCCGCAGAAGATCGTGGGCGGCTTCGGAGGGCCGGTCGCTCCGTCGGCTGAGTACGCTGACCAGCGCCGCGAAGCCGGCGAAGGCGGCCGCGATCTCGGCCATCGACAGGAGAGTGTCCGTGTTTTCGAGCATAACGTCACGCGAATCCGAGCCAGCGGCCGAAGCCGTATCCGGCGGCCGCGACGACCGCCGTCAAAACGCTTCCCCACACCAGGTCCACGACGACCACCACGACCGGAAAGTCACGGAAGAGTGCGAGGGACGTAAGGTCGAACGTGGCGTAGGCCACGAGGCCGAAGAAGGCCCCCAGCCCGATCGCCTTGGAAAGTGATCCGGCTTCCAAGCTCGGTAGTACCGCGAAGACGAGAATGCCCGCGATGTAGAGGCCGTAGAATGCGAGCGCGGCAGGCCACACGGGAGTCTCCCGCATGAGGTGACCGAGGTGGTTGCCATAGAATCCCCGAGCCACCACGCCCAGCCAGACAAGGTCGATGCCGAAGAAGACGAGGGTGGTGAGGCCGTAGAGGCTGACCACCTGGAGTGGGCTCACCGGGTGCCCGACCGGATCAGCCATGCCATGGTGCCCGCGGCTGCGAGGTTGCCGGCAACCAGCCATACGGGGCCGATCGCGGCCACCAGGCCCGGGTAGGCCACCGCTCCCAACGAGAAAGCTCCAGCGGTGAGCACCGCCATGAGCGCAGCGCCGAGCACCATGGGCACCCGAAGGAGACTCCACGCCTCATACAGGGCGGTCGCGGCGGCTCCGATCAGAACGAACACGACGAGGTGGACGAGGCTGTACAAGGCCACCATGTCCAGGCGGAGCGGCTCGACCGACGCCGGGTCGCCCCCAAGGAGCACGACCTGCCCGAGGAGAGAGGGAGTATAGAGGAGTTGACCCCTGGTCGCGTCGACGAGGAGAAAGAGGAGGGCCGTGGCGGCACTCGCGTACGCTCCGGAGGTCAGGGCTGCGAAAGCGATAGAGTTCCGAGGCGTTGTCGCGGTGGCGGCAGTCATGAGTAACTCCAATGTCTAAGTATTGTTGGATGCAGATTAGACAATAGTTGGACAAATGACAAGAGTCCGTTAAGATCCTCTTGTTGCACAGGCGCGGTGAGCACCTCAACACAACAGCAAGGCGACCAAATGAACGTCCTGGTAACTGGAGCCACGGGGTACGTTGGAGGGCTGCTCGTCGAGCGGCTCCTGGAGGCGGGTCACGACGTTCGTGTCCTGGCACGCAGCCGCACAGGCGCCGAAAGCCGCTCCTGGGCGTCCCGTGTGGACATCAAGGTCGGCGACCTCATGGACCCCGACACTCTTCCCGAAGCGCTGGAGGGAATACAAGTCGCCTATTACCTCGTGCACTCCATGTGCTCCGGGGATGACTTCGCCGAGCGCGACCGACGTGCGGCGCGCAACTTCGTCGCTGCGGCCGGGCACCTCCAGCAGGTCGTGTACCTCGGTGGCATTCGCCCGCCGGATGCTCCCGAGCAGGCCAACTCGAAGCACCTGAAGAGCCGCGCCGAGATTGGTGAGATCCTACGGACCGGCCTGCCAACCACGGAGCTTCGCGCGGGGCCGGTCATCGGAGGGGGCTCGGCCTCATTCGAGATGGTGCGATACCTGACCGAACGACTTCCCGCCATGATCGCGCCGAAGTGGATCCTGAACGAGGTGCAGCCTATCGGCATCGACGACGCCCTCGCGTACTTGGTCGCGGTCCTGGGGCGGTCCGACACCCTCGGCGTAATCGACGTCGGTGCGGAGCCCCTCACGTTCCGGGACATGATGCTCAAGTACGCAGGCATTCGAGGTCTGCCGCGTGTGATCGTGCCTTTGCCAGTGCTCGCGCCTAAGCTCGCGGCCCTTTGGGTCGGCTTCGTCACACCGATCCCGAATTGCCTGGCCGTGCCGCTCGTCGAGGGAGTCGTACGTCCGGTCGTCGGAGACACATCTCGCGCCCGGTCGCTTTTTCCCAACATCGTCCCAATGTCCTACGGGAACGCGGTGTCACGAGCCCTCGCGATGACCGAGGCGGGTGAAGTCGTGACTCGCTGGAGCGTTTCGGGTGGGGACCCGACCCCGAAGGTACAGCTCGAGGATCGAGAGGGCGTGGTGCGGGAGGTGCGAACGCGGCTCGTCGAAGCAGCACCCGAGCAGGTGTTCAGGGCCTTCGCGAGCCTCGGCGGAGAGCGCGGCTGGCGGGTTTGGGAGTGGGCTTGGGAGATGCGAGGAGCGGTCGATCAGCTGTTGGGTGGTCCGGGCTTACGCAGGGGCCGGCGACATCCCGAGGTGCTCTATCCTGGCGAGGCGCTCGACTTCTGGCGCGTCGAGGAGTACCGGCCGCCGTCCGTGCTTCGCCTCCGAGCGGAGATGAAGGTTCCAGGCACCGCTTGGCTGCAATTCGAGGCCATCCCGGAGGGCTCTGGCACCCGGCTGGTACAGACCGCGTTCTTCGCTCCGACCGGCTTCTTCGGATGGCTCTACTGGTACGGGATCTATCCGGTGCACAAGAAGATCTTCAGTGACCTTGTGGATGCCGTGGCCGCCGATGCCGTGGACGCGGCGGATGACGGCCCAGTCGCGTTGGCGGTGAAGCGTGCGACCGGCTAGCCGTCGGTCGGGCCACCACCTCGGTTCAATCTCTGCCCTCGAGCCCAGAGCGACTGAGACGGTGCAAGATCGAGAGACCGCGAGGTGGACGACCGAAGAGCAGTCTGAACTGGTCGGCTCGATTGAGCCGGAGCGCGTAGAAGTTCTGTATGGTGGTCGCAGGGAGTCTGTAGAAGCGCTCGAAGATCGCGCGCCGTCGACTCGGCGGGTACCATCGAAACAACAGCCGGTTCAGGGTCTGGGTGAAGGCCACCTGGCGTTGATGGCGGCGAGAGAAGTCGAGCAACTCCTCGCCGAAAAGAGCGTCCGGCGGGCGGCTCGCGACGAACGCGGCCAAGCGGGCGGCCACAGGAAAGGAGTAGCCGGTCCCGGGGTGGAACCACCCGCCGCGGTACCCACCCAGCAGGGGACCCGAGCTCTGCGGCCGAAAGGTCCCGGACCAGGGCATCGGCAGCACCCCCGACTCTTCCCGCCGGATTGCAGCGACGCGCCAATTCCTGCGGGCCGCATACGAAAGAACCCCATCCCGCAGCGGGTCCAGAGCCAGCTGCGGCGAGTCACTGAAGTACGTGTCCTCGACGAGAACCCTGCGAGGTCCCATGGGCAGCAGGTAGAAGAACCGGTAGCCCTCGGATTGATCGACGGTCGCGTCCATGAGAACCGGAAGATCGAGGTCGTGCGGTTCCTCCAGCTCGATCTCCAAGCCCAGGAACTTCTGGTACCCGGCGGGTGCGGACCCGCTCGCCCGAAGGGGTCCCCGCGCATCGACCACGACGGTCGCGGTCACTTCCGCCCCCGAATCCAGCGTGAGGCTGTGGGGTCCGAGGCCGGCGACGTCGGTCGCGAGGAAGAGTTGTGAATCCGCGTGGCCTTCGATCGCGCCTGCGACGACGGAGTGGAAGCGGTCGCTGGAAACGCCGAAATACGGCTCGTCAATCCTGTGCTCGGCCCCCGGGAAGGCGACGCGGTATCCATCCCATTGGTGCTCCACGAGCGGCGAGAGCCAACGATGCGATTCCTCCGATACATCTCCGCGATGGAAGCACCACGTATGATTTCCGCCCAGCCTGTTCTCCCGCTCCAGCAGTGCGATGCGGACGTTCGGCTGCCAGGCGCGAAGCGCGAGCGCCAGCAGCCCGTTTTGCAGGCCACCGCCGGCCAGCGCGTAGTCGAAATGGGTCATCGGCTTATTATGGAGCTTCGCCGGGGTCGGACAAAGCGGGGTTCATGCCCTTCGGGCGCCGCAAGCCTCGCACCGAGAACCGTATGCCGACCCTTCATCATCGCCGCTGGCCCGTGCTGCTGCTGCTTGCGGTTCTTGCCGCCCCAAGTGGGGTGGGTGGCCAGGCTCTCGGCTCTTCAGAGGATCCCTTCGCTCCGCCCGGTCTTGGTTCAGGGCCCTAC
>JAOTVA010000216.1 GCA_029863645.1 Gemmatimonadota bacterium | reverse complement strand
CTACTTCTGGCCCGAGGGCTACATCTGGCCCGACGGCTACATCTGGCCCGACGGCTACATCTGGCCCGACGGCTACATCTGGCCCGACGGCTACATCTGGCCCGACGGCTACATCTGGCCCGACGGTTACATCTGGCCCGACGGCTCTCACGGGGCTAACGATCTCAACCAGCCGATCCCGATCGGCGACTGGGCTGCCCAGGAGTAGCTCCAATCCCATCCGCGCCACCCGGGCGCTCCTCCGGCTCGACGTGGTGAACGCCCTCCCGGCCTGTTTCCTTGGCGAGGCCGCCCGCATCTCCAGCGGGCGGCCTTGTCGCAGGGGGCCACGGCTCACGCTCCCGGCGGAAGGGGCGAATGGACCATCCATTTTCTACCCGGACAAACCTGCCGACAACCTCCAATTGTCACCCGGGTGACGAGTTGCGGCGCCCGACCGCCGCGCCCGGGGTCGCTCTTGAGGACGGAGTCGGAGCCCCTCGAAGGCGATCCCTCCTCGAATCTGGCGGCAGAAGAACGCTCGCTATCGACAGCACGCGTTTCCGGCACGGGCATTGCTTGAGTGTGAAGTGGTTCACAGTCCGATCGCTCCCGTGAAAGAGCGCTGACGACCTTGCAGACCATGGCTGAGAGCAACTGAGAGACGGTGAGAATGAGAACTGCCGGGACAGGATCCTCCGCATCCGGCGAGCGGCTTCCCGCCAAAGTCCGGCGTTGGTCGCGCCGGCACCCTCGGAGCGCCTGGGTCATCCCCTGCCTTCTGCTCCTCGCCGACGTGGCAACTGGGCAGGAACGGCACCTCCGATTCCGGCACATCACCCTGAAGGACGGGCTGCCCTCCGCCACGGTGCACGCCACCCTGCAGGACCGCGATGGCTTCATCTGGCTGGCGACTCCCGACGGTCTGAGTCGATTCGACGGTTACGACTTCGTCACCTACCGGCACATCGAGGACGACCCAACGTCGCTGCGCCACAACCATGTTTGGTGCCTCCTGGAGGACCGTGAAGGGCGACTCTGGGCTGGTACCGACGGTGGAGGATTGAGCCGGCTCGATCCGGCGAGCGGCAGCTTCACTCACTTCCGCCATGACGCGTCCGACCTTCGCAGTCTCAGCGACGATCGCGTCAGGGTCCTGTTCGAGGACCGAGCGGGGAACCTCTGGGCGGGCACCAATGGCGGCGGACTCAACAGGTTCGAACCGGACAGTTCTTCATTCACCCGCTATCGCCGAATCGCCGGCGATCCGAACAGCCTGAGCGACGATCAGGTGCGAAGCCTGGCCCAAGACGAGGCCGGGAGGATCTGGATCGGTACGGATGGCGGAGGACTCAGCGTCCTGGATCCCGAAACGGATTCGTTTTCGCACTATCGACACCACCCGGACGACCCACGATCCTTGAGCAGTGACCGCGTGCGCGTGGTCTATCTGGACGGGCGCGCAACCCTCTGGGTGGGTACCTACGACGCCGGCTTGAACCGCCTCGATCCGTCTTCGAAGTCCTTCGTTCGATTCGAGGCGGACGACGAGGTCTCGTCGAGCCTGATCGACAACACGGTCCGAGCGATTCTCGAGGACAGCAAAGGCACTCTCTGGGTAGGGACCGACTCCGGGCTCGACGAATGGCTGCCGGACCGGGAGTCTTTCCGGCATCATGTCCGTGATCCGGCCGACCCCCACAGCCTCACCCACGACCGCACGACCTCGCTGTTCGAGGATCGGGGGGGTGTCTTGTGGGTCGGCACCCTTGCGGGTCTTGCCACCTGGAATACCGGTGCCGGCGAGTTCTTCCATTACTTTCGCGGCGCCGGGGAGTCGGAGCTACTGAGCGACAACTACGTCACGAGCTTCGCCGAGGGCCCAGACGGGAGCATATGGGTCGGCACCCAGAGAGGGCTCAACAAGTTCGATCCGGGCAGTAGACGCTTCGAGCACTATCGTCATGCGGAAAGCGAGCCAGCGAGCCTGAGCGACGATCGAGTCATGTCGCTGCTTGTCGACAGTCGAGGAGTCCTCTGGGCAGGTACTCTCTCCGGAGGACTCAACCGATTCGACTCGTCGACGGAGACCTTCGAACGCTACGTCCACGACCCTGCAGATCCAACGACGATCAGCGGAAACGCAGTCACGTCGATCGTCGAGGACCACGAGGGATCAATCTGGGTTGGCGTCTACCGAGAGGGTCTCAACCGGCTCGATCGCGAAACCGAGGTGTTCACACGATTCCGGCACGTCGACGCCGATCCCTCCAGCCTCAGCAGTGACCGCGTGACCTCCATACACGAGGACGGCGACGGCGCGCTCTGGATTGCGACCGAGGACCGCGGAATCAACCGCTTGGACCGCGACCGCGAGGCCTTCATCCGCTACCGCCACGATCCGCAGGATCCGCGGAGCCTGAGCGGGGACGATGCGTTCCTCGTGACCGGTGATGAGGCCGACAACCTGTGGATCGGCACGCGGACCTCGGGGCTGAACCTGTGGAGACTCGCCGACCGGCGGCAAGATCATCCCGTCTTCCGGCGCTACTCGACCGCAGACGGTCTGGCCAACCCTCAGGTCCTGGCGATGGTCGACGACGGCCATGGGGATCTCTGGGTTACGACCAATCGCGGCCTTTCCAGGTTGAATCTCGAGAGCGACTCCTTCGTCAACTATGACGCGAGCGACGGCCTGCAGAGCGACGAGTTCAATTTCGCGGCAGCCGTGAGGGCGAGTGACGGTCAGCTCTATCTCGGCGGAATCAACGGGTTCAACGCCTTCTTCCCCACGCGGATACGCTCCAACCCGCATATTCCACCGGTCGTGCTGACGGACTTCTTGAAGTTCAATACGCCGACCGATCTCGGCCGACCGCTAGCGAGGATCGATCAGGTCAGTCTCACCTACAAGGACTCGGTCATCGCGTTCCGCTTCGCCGCGCTCGATTACACCGCGCCCGAAAAAAACCGCTACATGTACAAACTGGAGGGCTTTGACCTCTCCTGGGTCGACGCCCGCGACATGCGCCAAGCGACCTACACGAACCTCCACCCGGGGACCTATTCGTTCAGAGTTCGTGGCTCCAACAACGACGGCGTGTGGAACGACGACGGTCTCGAGCTCGCGCTCGTGGTACCGCCGCCTCCGTGGTTGCGGTGGTGGGCAAAGCTCCTGTACGCGATCGTTCTCGGCAGCGCGCTCGGCACGGCCTGGCGAGCGTACGGCAACAAGAAGCGCCGGGCGCGAGTGCTCCAACGCATCAACGCCTCGCTCAAGGAGGAAATCCGCTCGGGGAAGGCCAAGGAGAGAGCGCTCGAGGCGGAAAAACGCAAGGCTCGCGAGTACTTTGATGTCGCAGAGGTGATCATGGTTGCTCTCGATGACGCCGGAAAGGTCGTGATGATCAACCAGAAGGGCTGCAGATTGTTGGGGCGGCCTGAGAAAGAGATCCTCGGCCGGGATTGGCTGGTGGAGTTCGTGCCAAGAGGACACTGGGACTCGGTGCGAGCCGCTTTGTTTGAAACCGTCGATGCGTACCACTACTACGAGTATCCGCTCGTCACCGCCAACGGTGAGCAGAGAACCATCTCCTGGCATTCCAACTATCTTCCGGCTGCCGAGGGAGAGCCCCCGACCATTCTGAGCTCCGGGGTCGACAACACCGACGTGCGCTTACTCGAAAGGCAAGTCCGGATGCAGCAGAAGATGGACGCTCTCGGCACCTTGGCGGGCGGCATCGCACACGACTTCAACAACATCCTGACGGCAACTCTCGGATACTCCAATCTGACCCTCAGTCGCCTGCCCCCCGACAGCGAGGAGGCGAGTTTCATCAGGCACGTCGTCAGCGGTTGTGAGCGGGCGAGCGAGATGGTGGCGCGAATCCTCTCCTTCAGCCGCCATGAAGACAGCAAGAAGGAACCGGTCGCCATTGGCCCCATCATCGAGGAGGTCTGCGGCTTCGTCCGCTCTACTATTCCGCCGGGAATCGAGATTCGAACCCAGGTCCCTTCCAACTGCCTGCCGGTCGATGCAGTCTCGACGCAGATCCACCAGGTGTTGATGAATCTGGCGACCAACGCGGTCCACGCCATG
>JAOTVA010000215.1 GCA_029863645.1 Gemmatimonadota bacterium | reverse complement strand
CTTCCGGTGATCGTAAAGGCAGCCGCAGGTGGATCGTCTCTACGCCTCATCCTCGCGCACGACAGGCAGGAGCTCGATGATGCCATCGCAGAGAGTCTCGGTTGGCGCGACGTGGTACTGTTCGAGCGATACGTCCCCGGTCGGGAGTTGACGGTGGGAGTGGTGGGGACGGTGCCCTTGCCCGTCGGCGAGATTATCCCAGCCAACGAGATCTTCGACTACGAATGCAAGTACCAGCCCGGCATGGCAGAGGAGATCTTCCCTGCGGACATCCCGGAGGAACTCGAGCAGCGACTCAGGCGGCTCGCCGTCCGCGCCCATGACGCCCTTAGGCTGCGCGACTACTCGCGCATCGACTTCATCCTCGACGAGGGTGGAGTTCCGTGGTGCCTCGAGGCCAATGCCGCGCCGGGGATGACGCGGAACAGTCTGCTGCCGAAGGCGGGCAGGGCGGGGGGAATCTCGTTCGCGGCGTTGTGTGACCAGATCGCTGGGCTCGCGCGGACGCGCGTTCGGGGCCATTCTACCTGAGCTGGTCGGTCGGCTCCGGTACCAGAGCCGCGCACAGGAACCTGCCCTAGTACGGGGTGTTGGATAGGGCCCCGCGGGCTCCCAGGGTCGATATGGCTTTTGCAACCCGAAGTTTCGGTTTCAGCTACGTGCTCACCCCCGTGGTGAAGCGTCTGCTGATCGCGAACGTGGCCGTCTTCTTCGTGACCTACGTTCTTGGCCCTCAAGGACAACGCTTCGTTTTCGAGTGGTTCGCATTCCAGCCGACGCTCGAATTGCTCTCTCGTCCGTGGGTCCCAGTCACGTACATGTTCCTGCACGCGGGGCTGATGCACCTGCTCGTGAACATGCTGATCCTGTTCTTCTTCGGGCCTCCGCTCGAGGAACGCTGGGGAGGGCGCGAGTTCCTCACCTACTACATCATCTGTGGATTGGGTGGCGCGGCGCTCAGCTTCATCTTCCAGCCCGTCTCCATCGTGGGGGCGTCAGGCGCTCTGCTCGGCGTCATGCTGGCGTTCGCGATGAACTGGCCGAACGCGCCGATCTACGTGTGGGGAATTTTTCCCATTAAGGCGAAGTACCTCGTCGGTTTCTTTGTGATCATGGACATCCTCGGAGCGAGGAGCGGGGTGGAGGGGGGCAGCGTCGCTCATTTCGCGCACCTCGGTGGGGTGCTCACGGGCTTCTTGTATCTCAAGGCCGATTGGCGACCACGCGAGAAGCTTCGTCAGTTCCAGAGGGCCGCTTGGCGCGGGCGTCGGTTGGCCATCGTGCCTAGGGACGAGAACGGCGATGAGCTGCCAGGCGAGGCGTCCTCGGGGAAGTCCGGCCGAGACGAAGCAGCGCTCTACGACCGAGTCGATGAGGTCCTCGACAAGATTTCTGCCGAAGGCATGTCCGCGCTTACGCCCGCAGAGCTGAAGCTGTTGGACGAGGTATCCAAGCGGCACCGGAGCAACTGACAGCCGCCGTCGGCGTTCCGCCTTGTGAGGGGCTCGCACTTTTTCATCCCGAAGACTTGGTGAGGTAGCGATGCACAGGTCGGTCGCCAGCGGTCGCGTTTCCCTCCCCACCGCGTTGGGGGGACTCCTGTTCCTGGCCGCTTGCGGGGGCAGTCCGCCTGCACCGGCCGGTCCGGCACCCGTGCCCACCCCCGCGCCAGCTCCGACCACCGCTGCGCCGGTGCCGATACCCGAGCCGGCTCCGCCTGCTGCTCCGCGTCCCTTCGTCTACGGCGTCGATCTCGACACGGTGCGAGCGGGTCCGTTCGACCAGGGCAAGATGTGGACGTTCGATGCCGCGCCGGCGGCGTATTTCACCGATACGTACGGCTTCACGGCGGACGAGGCGTGGTTCGAGCGCGCTCGGTTGGGTGCGCTTCGCATTCCCAACTGCTCCGCCTCTTTTGTGTCCCCTAACGGGCTCGTGATGACCAATCATCACTGCTCTCGCGAGTTCCTCACCCAGGTGACGCGTGGCGGAGAGGCCCTTCTCGATGACGGTTTCGTGGCCCAGAATCTCGCGGACGAACGTCCCGTCGAGGACTTCGACGCCGATCAGCTCATCGAGATCGTCGACGTAACGGACGAAGTGAATGCCGCGCTCGACGCGCTTCCGGCGGACCAACGTGGCGAGGCCCGTGCCGCGCTTCTGGAGGAGATCGAGACGAGGCTCCTTGGAGAGCGGGGCGGCGAAGACTCCGGCTTCGTGGTCGAGATGGTGTCGCTCTACAACGGGGGGCGTACCTCGGCTTACGTATTCCGTCGTTATACCAACGCGAAGCTCGTCGTGGCTCCCGAGCTGCAGATGGGATACTTCGGCGGGGACCCCGACAACTTCACCTACCCGCGGTACGCGCTGGACTTCGCCTTCTTCCGCATCTATGGGGACGATGGTCAGCCGCTTTCTGACAACGCGTACTTCCCGGTCGATGCCGACGGTCTCCGCGAAGGAGAAGCGATCTTCATCGTAGGCAATCCGGGGTCGACGAGCCGTCTTCAGAGTCTTGCAGAGCTTGAATACCGTCGTGACATCGGGGACCGTGTTGTGACTGAGTTCTACCGTTCCCGCATGGAGGCCCTGGGTAACTACATCGAGGCGTTTCCGGCAGAGGCCGAGGAGCTCGACCTCAGGAACTCGTGGTTCAGCCTTTCCAACTCGTTGAAGGCGTTCCGGGGGCGCCTGGGCGGACTCGAGGATCCCATCATTCTCGCCCGCCGGGCCGACACGGATCGTCGATTCCAGGCCGCGATCGATGCACGGCCGGATCTGGCACCCCGATATGGAGCGCTCCTGGGACGCATGGCGGAGCTTCAGGAGCTCAAGCGCGAGTTGGCCGCGCCGTCGAGTACCTTTGTGGGCTTCGGGAGTCCAGACCTCGGCTCCACGACGCTCTTCAGGGCCTTCTTCGCCTTCCAAGTGATGAACGCCCGCCAGGGCGGGGCGCCTCCCGAGGCTCTTGAAGGCCTGATCGAACAGATAAGATCCGTTCCGGACCGGCCGCAGGAGCTCGACCAGCTACTCGTCGAAGCCCGGCTTCGCGACCTCGTGGCGGCGTACGGGCCCGACTCGGAAACGGCGAGGGCCGCCCTTGGCGGCATGAGCGTGGAGGAGCGGGCGCGGACAGTAGTGACACAGTCGCAGCTGCAGGACTCGGCCTCGGCGGTTGCCGCGGTGGAGGGTGGCACCCTATCCATGGCCGACCCCGCGATGGGGATCATGCGGGGCCTGATTCCGGCCTACATCGAATACCAGGACATCTTCCCCATCTTCGAGGAAGAGGAGGCGATCGCCGCCGACCTGGGCCGCGCCCGTTTTGAGGTCTACGGCACCGATGTTCCCCCGGACGCCACGTTCTCTCTCCGCATCGCGGATGGTGTCGTCGCCGGCTACGACTACAACGGGACCACGGCGCCGCCGTTCACCACCATCTACGGGCTCTACGATCGCCATTACTCCCATGACGGGAAGCAGGACTGGGCCTTGCCGGATCGCTGGCTGAACCCACCGGCGACGCTGGATCTGGCCACCCCGATGAACTTCATAGCCACGTCTGACATCATCGGCGGGAACTCGGGATCGCCGGCGCTCGATCAGGACCTCGAGGTGGTGGGACTGGTCTTCGACGGCAACATCGAGAGCCTCCCGGGCGACTACATTTATTTGCCGGAATTGAATCGCTCGGTCATGGTCGACATTCGGGCGATCATCGAGGCCCTAGACGAGATCTACGACCTCGACCGACTCGTCCTGGAGCTGACGACCGGGCGACTCACGACCACTGAGCAGGAGGCCGACCAGGCTCGTCGGTGAAGAAATTCCTTCCGTCCCGATGAAGGAAATCGCAACTTCGTGCGTAGCCCCGAAAGTTGAGATTGCCCGAGTCACGGAGGTGGGGAATGGCTGGTCGGTTCTCGAATAGCTTCGCGCTTGTGAAGGCCAGCGCCAACGTGCTGCGGCTGGACAAGGAGTTGATGGTCTTCCCGCTCATGTCCGGGATCGCCGCCATCTTGGTCACGGCGAGCTTCATCGCGCCAATCTTCTGGGCTGGTGGTCCGCAGATCTTCGCCGATGGCGAGAACGCGAGCTACTCCGCGTATGTCTTTGGATT
>JAOTVA010000214.1 GCA_029863645.1 Gemmatimonadota bacterium | reverse complement strand
CTTCGGTAACTGTAGTACATTGTACGACATGAAGACTGCAGCCGTAACTATCCGCCTTGACCCGAGTCTCGAGGAGCTCCTAGACGAGGTTTGCCGTGAGACCGGCCAATCTCGCAGTGAGGTCGTGCGAGAGGCTCTTCGGCGCCAGCTGACTCTGCGTCTGTTCGAAGAGGCTCGACGGAAGGTCATTCCGTTCGCCGAGGCTCAAGGGGTCTATACCGACGAGGACGTCTTCAAGCTCATGTCGTGATCCGGGTCTGCCTGGATTCGAACGTGCTCGTCGCGGCGTTCGCCGCGCGTGGGCTCTGCTCTGACCTGCTCGCGCACGTTCTCAGTGAACAGCACTTGGTTGTTCCCGACATCGTGCGTGAAGAGTCCCTCCGCGTACTGACCACGAAGTTCAGACTGTCTGCTGAGGCGATTGAGTCGGTGGCGGCCGTCCTCGACCGATGTGAGGCTGCCGCCGCCTCTGCAGAACTCAGCCCGGTTGCGCTGAGGGACCCGGATGATGAGAAGGTACTTGCCGACGCGGTCGCGGCCGGTGTTCAGGTGCTGGTCACTGGAGACAAGGATCTATTGGAGGTTGCCGAACAGTCTCCAATTTCGATCCTCTCGCCGCGCGCGTTCATGATGCTCACTCGCGGGGGCGCACTCTAACAAGCGATTGCTACTGCCGCCGAAGGAGGTGTGGGTGCGCGCTACGCGCTTGCGGGGGTGCGGGCGGCGCAGCAGAATCGCGAGACGTTAGATGGCAGTGAACATGTGTCGGGGAGGGATCATGCGTCACTATTGGATGCACGCCGGTGCGACCCTCTTTCTAAGCATCCTAAGTTCGCCGTTCCAACTCCAAGCCCAGGCGGTGGACACCGTCCGGGTGGGCAGCAGATCTCTGCTTGGATCTCGTCCCGAGCTTGGCACCTCACGTGTGGAGGGCTTCGTTCGAGTCGACGGTTCCGAAACGCTGACGAGCGTCACTACCCAACGCGTCACGGCAGGGCTGTGGGGTGAAGGGGAGGTAGTGGTGATTGAGACGGTGCACGTCGGCGAGGAAGGGGACACGACGAATTCGGCGGCCGTCGTCCGTGCCGCTGATTTTTCACTGCTTCATCACCGCGTGAAGGCAGAGCGTGACTCGGCGGCGGTGTCGACGACCGCGGGAAGCCTGACCGGTTGGGTGGTGTTGCCCGATGAGCCGGTCACCCTCTTGGATCTCCCCCTGAGCATGGGAGTCTTTCCGGTTGCGGGACAAGTGCCGTGGCTCTTCCCGCTCCTACCGCTTTCTGAGGGCTACGCGGCGGCGATATCGCACTTCTCGCAGTGGGAGGGCGTCGAGGAGTGGTCCACCATCCGTGTCTTGGGATCAGAACGTATCGAGAGCAGCGGCGTGGCCAGAGACTGTTGGCGGATCGATGGTGGTGAGCTGTTTCCAGGATTCCGCATCACCTATTGGGTGGACAAGGAGAACCGGAGGATCCTCCTCGGGGTGGCAAGCGGCGAAGGAAGTGGACCCGAGTACTTGGCGCGACTCGTCCGCTTCGACCCTGCCATCTAACAAGCGATTGCTACTGACGCCGAAGAAGGGGTAGGTACGCGCTTCGCGCTTGTGTGGGCGGGCTGGCGGCGCAGCAGAATCGCGAGACGTTAGAAGGCGCCTGGCTACCCTGCTCCCTGAAGCTTCTCCCAGAACCCACGGGGCGAAACGGTTTCGATCGGAAGTCGATCTGTCACGTCGAGGAAGTCTCGATCTCCGGTTACGAGTATGTCGGAGAGTCCTGCGACCGCCTCGCCCAGGACTTGGACGTCGTCCGGGTCCCGGAGCTCGATGGCAATTGGCGACGCCGTTGAGATGACTGCTGCCTCCCGGCGGAGAAGTGCCTGGGCCTCGTGGATTGCCTCGTCAGGTAATCGGAACTTCTCTCCAAGCTTGCGGCCCAACTCTTCTAGCACCGTCTCACCGAGGACGAGCTGGTGTTCGGCGAGTACCACGTGCAGAACGTCGGTGCAGATCCCTCGCGTTCCGAACGCACTGACCAAGACGTTGGTGTCGAGAAAGACCCTCAAGAGACTTCTCGAAAGACATCCTCGTCCGTCAGGTAGCCGGTAGCTTCAGCGAACGGCATGATACGCTTCCGGAGATCCTCGAACTGCGCCACGGCAAGTTGGCGCCGAAGTGCTTCCCTCACGATATCGCTTCGGGTCTTGCCGGTACGCTTGGCCAGCTTGTCGAGCTGCTTCTGGAGTTCGGGATCCAATCGGATCGTTACGGCAGAGGTCTTCATGTATGACAATGTATGACGTGCGGCGCCTTCTAACAAGGAATTGCTGCTGTCCGCGAAGACATCGAGGGCACCTCTGGTAACGCCTGTGGTTTGCGAAGCGAGCGGGTGCGGCAGCAGAATTCCGAGACGTTAGAGAGCGCCGACCCGAGTCGCGTTTACGGCCACCGTTCTTCAGTGGTTGAGTGAGACCCGGATGCCGGAGGGCTCGATCTGGACTGAGTGCTCTGCGAGCGGGACCCACTGATGGACGGCGGTGCCCAGCAGATAGCCGATCAACCCTCCCGCCAGGAGCCCTACGCTCGCCCCAACGACAGTGTCGGCTGTTCTCGAGCCTTCTTCGCCCTGGCCAACGGTTCTGCAGCTTGCACCGTATAGGCTGCCCAGCATTGCGCCAGGTCTCTGAGTGCACCTCCTGATGTCGTAGTACTCGGCGTCGTATGATGCGTACGAGTAGAGCCCGCCGGCGAACATACCAAGGCCGACTCCCCACAATGCACCGGCCTTGCTCTTGTTTCCCGGTGCTTGGAGGCTCGGATTCGCCTGACTCCGATCGAGGCGGAGGATCTGACCGTTGACCCTTACCCATACGGTATGGTCGTCGACTCCCTCAAGAGTGCCCACGCGTATGAGCGTCCCTTCGAACGGGTGGGGCACCTCAACTCGGACGCGTTCACCTACTGGGCCCTGGAATGCCAGAGAAGCCCCGGGTGTCAGGAAGAGGACCACTGAAACAGCAATCAAAGTGCGCATGGGACGACCTCCTCGTTCGTGTTACTGGAGGAAGATCGACGCAGCCCGCGTCTGGATCTTTACGTATCTTGACGTAGACGCCGTGATGGGGACGAAATGAGTCGTAGAACGCGCTCTCTAACAAGGAATTGCTGCTGTCCGCGAAAGGCCTAGAGGCCACCTCTGGTAACGTCCTTGGTTTGCGAAGCGTGCAGGTGCGGCAGCAGAATTCCGAGACGTTAGAGAGTGCTGCTGAGGTGGTAGGCATGGGAGCAAGCCGAGGATCGCTGGTAGGTCGGGCCGCCACCGAGTTTCTGGTGGTGATGGTCGGTATCCTCGCCGCGCTGGCAGTCGACGACTGGAGGCAGGCCCGCAGTGACCGTGCGCTTGAGGTGCATCTCCTGACCTCCCTGCTCGCGGACTTGGAGGATGACCGGGGCGATGCCGAATTACAGGTGCGCCTCGTGGAAGGGCACCGCAACGCCGTCAACCATCTCCTCGCCCTCTCCGGGCACCCGCTGGCCGCGAAGGGCGAGGTGTACCCTGACACGCCAGAGGCCATCAACCAAAGCCTCGGCACTCTTTGGAACATAGCCGAGCTACAGGTCTTCGATCCCACCTACACGGAGATGCTCTCCACCGGGTCCATACGTCTCATAGGGGATCCCGTCCTTCGCCGAGAGATCGCCAAGTATTATCAGGCTGCTGAGCAATGGCTGTCAGTGCCGCTGAGGCAGGTTGATCCTCGTCCCGATCTGATCCGGGCGCTGGCCGAGGTGGGCATCGTGGCAGGTGCGGCAGCAGAGATGCCCGACCTTGTTCCTCGGCTGCGCAGCAATCCGACGATTGCCACCCACGCTCTCAGGATAAGAAGGTACTACCAGAGCAACGAAGGGACGCTCAGTCGCATGCAGGAGCTGAGGGAGTCTCTCGATCAGGCTGTAGAAGGGCGTCTGAGAGCGCTTCGGTGACCACTCTCTAACAAGGAATTGCTGCTGTCACGAAAGAACTGATGGGTACGCTTCGCTGGTGCGGAGACGGGCCGCGCAGCAGAATTCCGAGACGTTAGGCAGATCTCTACAGGGACAAAGGAAGCGTGGCTAAGTCCGGCATGAGCTTCGAGGTCGATCACGTCTTTGTGACGGCATCGAAGGGTGCGCCGGAAGCGGCGGAGTTGGTGAGCGCGGG
>JAOTVA010000064.1 GCA_029863645.1 Gemmatimonadota bacterium | reverse complement strand
TGACGCCGAAGAAGGGGTAGGGAGCGCTACGCGCTTGTGTACGGGCGGGCGGCACAGCAGAATCGCGAGACGTTATACAGCGGCCGATCTAGTGGGTCCTCATGTTGCCTTGTGTTACCGTACGTGGTAACATCACTCCACGGGAAAGACCCGCCGAGGCGGCTTTGTCTTCGTCACTTGGAAGGGCGACCACAGCCCCTACCACGTGCACGTCTATCGAGACGGCACCCTCGTTCTCAAATGGGACCTTGAGAACAGCGTCGCGATGAAGGGCAAGCCCACCCGGCGTATCCTGAAGCTCCTCGATGAGCTCCGAAAGGAAGGGCTGCTATGAAGATCAAGCGCGTGACGGCAAACAACCGGAAGAAGGCGTTCGAGGTCGAAACTGCCTCTGACGTCTACTCATTTCCCTATGCCCTGCTCCGCACCCAGCCCGATGCCGACAACCGCGTGGAAGAGGCATTCCCCGACCCTGACCTGGGCTCCGAAGGCTTCACGTATCGCCTCGCCGACGGCCAAGAGGACACGATCCACGTCGACGCAGTCCTCGAATACAACCGGGACCCCGACTACCTCAAGGACCTACTGCTCCATCGACTGACCCTCGAGGCCCAGAAGGCAGTCGATTCCACCGATCTCAGCAAGCGCGAGATCGTTCGCACCCTCGGCACCTCGGCGAGTCAGTTCTACCGCCTATTAGATCCGACCAACCACAAAAAGTCGGTTGGACAGATGCTCGCCCTACTGCACCTCTTGGGGCGAGAAGTCGACGTTGTCATCTCGCCTACTCGGAAAACGGCAGGCACCCGTCGAAAGCGGGGACGAACCCGAGGCAAGACTGCTGTATAACAAGCGATTGCTGCTGCGGGGCAACCTGAATGGGATTGTTCCCGACCGTTCTTGGTCCGTGTGCAGCGCTCGACGGGGCTCGCTCTTGTACCAGGTGAACCTGTTGTGGTGAGTGACCTAGCAGCATCTGGACTTGCGACCAGCTCGCTTCTGTACCGGCTTTACCTGTTGTGATTAGTGGCCTAGCAGCACACAGCCTTGTGGCCTAGTAGGCCGCGCCAGCAGAATTCCGAGTCCGTTAGACGGCATCTTCCTGACGACGGAAGGTCGTCGAGGTGAGTTAAGGTCGCTCTGTAGTAAACGGCCCATGGCGCTAGAGCACGGCGCCTACCGCACGTCCCACCAGCGCGGTTAGGCCCATGGCGACCGCACCCCAGAGTGTGACCCGGACGGCTCCGCGGAACATGCCGGCCCCTCCGGCGCGTGCAGCAACGCTCCCAAGCACTGCGAGAGAGGCCAGCGACGTCCCGGTTACGAGGAAGCTTAGCGAGTCTCGTGGAGCCGCGATCGCGACACCGAGCGGAAGTGTGGCGCCTATGGCGAACGCGAGAGCAGAAGCAAAGGCAGCCTGAATTGGACGCGCCGCATGGACCTCGGTCAGGCCCAGTTCATCGCGCGCGTGCGCACCGAGCGCATCATGGTGCGACAATTGCTTTGCAACTTCGCGCGCGAGGGGCTGATCGAGTCCCCGGCTCATGTAGATCTGTGCCAGCTCTTCGAGTTCCTTGTCCGCATTCCGCTCCAGTTCGACCCGTTCACGCTGCATGTCAGCCGCCTCAGAGTCCGCCTGTGAGCTGACCGACACGTACTCACCTGCGGCCATCGACATCGCTCCCGCAACCAAGCCCGCGACACCAGCGAGGACGACCTGCCCGCGAGCCGCCTCCGCCGCGGCCACGCCGACCACGAGACTCGCGGTAGATACGACACCGTCATTCGCACCCAACACAGAGGCCCGCAGCCAGCCGATCCGTTGGCTGAAGTGCGCTTCCGCATGCCATGACTTGGACATCGACTGTTCTCCTCGGGCATGAGCCACTGGGTACACCGGCACGACGGTCCCGGTCTAGCACGATGGTATCAGCCCAAGTGTAGGTAAACGTCTCACGCAAACGGCTCGAATACGGCGATACCGTCTAACAGGCGATTGTTGCTGCGGGACGACCGGACTTGCGACCTCGGTGGTCCCGCCAGCAGAATCGCGAGTCCGTTAGATGGCTCTGCACGGCCGGGGCTTGGCTCGGTGCCCAACGGCGCTCCGCGCGCGCTCAGTAGGGTCGATCGACCTTACTCTCTAGCTGTCCCGAACAGAAGAGTGACGTAGGCAGTCAACGTGCTGCCTGATATGGTTGCCGGTAGGCTAATCCCCTGGAACGACACAGCATCGTAGTCGACGGTGCGATATAGAAGCCCAAGCCGTGCCTCCACACGCCCTTGCCCACCGATCAGGCGTTCCACACCGAAGAGCAAGCTGTTCCCGTCAAACCCATCTCCGGCATCATCGCGCCAGTCAACCGTACCAACTCCTGCCATAAAGAAGAGGCCTAAGCTCGGGGGGCTCAGTTTGACGACCAGTTCCTTCGCATCGAAATCCATCGGGATCTCAGTCGTCTCATTCGTGACAATGTTGTTGTCGCGGAATAGATACTCAGCGTCGACAACACGGGCCTCGATCTCCAGGACATCGCGGAACCCCACTGAGCCCAGGAGCCAAACCTCAGGGCTGAGACCGACGGCAAACTCTCCGCCCAGGAGCAGGTCCGTGACCTCCGACCACCCAAGGCCCGCACCAAATCCTGCGCCGACATGCGCACTGAGACCGGGACGTGAATCAGCGCCGCTGGGTAGCGCAGGCTCGACCTGGGCAGCCAAGTCCGACTGCCCCAGGCCCAGGAATCCCGCTAGCAGGACGACGGCAGTGATACGAAGCATGGTGCCTCCGAGATAATGTTGAGACGCCTCGTCGTAGTCCGAGCGTCCTTCGGCCGTGCGGCACAACGCATACTGCGGCGCGAGAATAGGTGGTCCGGTGGGCCATGCGCCAGGACCCCGAGCAGTGGTCCGGTAGACGCCTTGGCGTTGCAGCCCCGAGCCATCTAACAAGCGATTGCTGCTGCGGGACGGCCCAGTTGGAATCGTTCCCGACCACGCGGGTTGGTGAACAGCGCTCGACGTGGCTCGCAGCACAAGGACTTGCGACCTGACGGGTCCCGCCAGCAGAATCGCGAGTCCGCTAGATGGCCCCGACAAGGAAGCATGAGTCCGTGGCGCTGCGCAGTGACCTTCCGTTCATCGACGAACTGCTCCCTGACTTCGACGTGGAGAGCTGCCGCCAAATCGATGTGGCCGCTGCGGCCGAGACAGTCTACGCAACGGCGCGGCGCCTGGACATGTCGTCATCTTGGATCATTCGTTCCCTGTTCCGGCTACGCGGGATGCCGAGGTCGGCGTTGAATGCTGAAGGGTTGGCTCGCATCCGATTCAAGCCCCTTCTCGAAGATCCCCCCCGGGGCTTCGTCCTAGGGCTGGTGGGGCAGTTCTGGACACCGTCTGGACGACTCCTTGATTTCGAGCCCAGGGAGTTTCCGGACCTCAACGTGCCCGGCTTCGCCAAGGCCATATGGTCCTTCGAGATCACATCGCTTTCACCGAACACGGCGAGCCTGCGAACGGTAACCAGGGTGTCATGCGGGGACCCGATGTCTCGACGGAGCTTCATGCGATACTGGACGGTCATCGGTCCGTTTTCGAGCCTGATCAGGGCTCGGATGTTGCGGAGTGTGAAGAGATCGGCGGAGGGGAGTCACAACCGCGGGGCCACCTAACAAGCGATTGCTGCTGCGGGGCAAACGGGTAGGAATCGTGCCGACCTATCAGGCTGGTGAACAGCGCTCGACGGGGCTCGCTCTTGTACCGGGTCGGCCTTTTGTGCTGGGTGACCCAGCAGCACCTGGACTTGCGACCAAGCAGGTCCCGCCAGCAATATCGCGAGTCCGTTGGGCCGCATCAAAGGAGTCAGTGTGAGGCGGACGGCGTGCGCACTGCTTGTAGCGGCGGCTGCATGCACTGACCAACCCGCTAGGGTCTTCGTGCCCGGGGCGACGTACACGGAGTCGATTCGCGTCTGGACGGACCAGGGCGACTCCGCAACGGTGCGGGTTGGGCAAGATCTCGTCCTGCATGGAGCGCGCGACTCAGGGCCCTGGATCGAGGTCGACCGCCGATCTTTACATGCCGACGCCTGTTGGTGGACGTCGGCGATTGGCTTCGAAGAAGAGGTCGCGGGTAATCTCACATGGACGGCCGAACCTGCGGGTCCCGCCGAATTCAATACAGACCTGAGGCTCGACCAAAGCCGGGCAGTCCGGTTCACCCAACCAGGGATCTATACGCTGACGCCCGAAAGTAGTGGCTGGTGCTCTGACCCCTACCGGGGCAACGTTCTTCACGTCGTAGTCACGCCTCGGTAATTATCCGGCATCCCGAAGGCCTCGTCACGTCTCGGCGGAATGCCGCCTAACAAGCGATTGCTACTGCCGCCGAAGAGCTAGTCGAAGCGCTACGCGCTTGTGCTTGGGCGGACGGCGCAGCAGAATCGCGAGTCCGATAGACATCGCCTGAAGACGCAGGAGCGGGGCACGCACCGCTGCTCCGGAAACCAACTATTGGCCATATCTGCTGCACCAGACCGCTCGACTTCGATACGCGATCTCCGCGAAGGGCGACGGCTCGAATACCTGACGATCGGATGGAACGTGGTCGAGGCGGTGGTTTCGATTGGCGCAGGGGTGATCGCTGGCTCGACCGCCCTGGTCGGTTTTGGCGTGGACTCGGTAATCGAGAGCGCGTCGGGCGGCGTGCTGCTATGGCGACTCCAGGAATCCGCGGATCATAGGGCCCGCGAAGCCATGGCTTCGCGGTTAGTCGGGGTCACGTTTCTGGCGCTTGCCGCGTGGGTTACGTACGAGGCCTCTGAGGCACTCTGGTTTCGCGAAGTCCCGTCGGTTAGCTACGTGGGGATTACGATCGCCACGTTGTCCGTCATCATCATGCCGTGGCTTGCCCGTCAGAAACGACGAGTCGCGTCCTCCTTGGGTAGCCGCGCTCTGGAGTCCGACTCGCGACAGACGAGTCTCTGCGCGTACCTGTCAGCAATCCTCCTAGCGGGACTCCTGTTGAATTCCCTGCTCGGATGGTGGTGGGCGGACTCTGCTGCCGCGCTCATCATGGTCCCGATCATCGGGAAGGAAGGAGTCGAGGCACTGAGGGGAGAGCACTGCGACACGTGCTAGCCCGCCTCGAGCGGTGGGCGGGGCGATGTCTAACAAGCGATTGCTACTGTCGCCGAGGAGCTAGTCGAAGCGCTTCGCGCTTGTGTGCGGGCGGGCGGCGCAGCAGAATCGCGAGTCCGATAGGCGGCCTTCCCGCCCCCAGCTCTCTGAGCCGCGAAGCCCGGTAGCAGCCAACCTATTCCGACGGTGCGCTCTTGAGGAAGCGTCGGGCCCAGGCCACGGCTGCATGCTCATTGTCGAAGAACCCTATCGGGCGGTCGGCTTCGAGCTTGGAGAAGAAGTACGAGAGCATTGAGGGCACGTGGTCGTCCTGAGATCGGAGCAGAATCGCCGTTGCCACCTCCGGAGCTGCGGAACCAAAGCGGGCAAAGACGTCCCGAGCCTCCTCGTCCGCGAAGCTGAGGTTGGTGATGTCGACGATTGCAGGAGCGGGTCGCTCGGCGAGCACCTCGCTGAGCACCTCTGCGGTCCTCTCCGCTAAGCTCCCCGACACGCTGACTCCCTCATCCAGACGGTGCCACAGAATGCCCTCTGCATCGATCCATGCAGTACCGATCGGTGTCTTTGTCGTCCCGTCCACCATAGATGTGACTCGTCTCGACATGGGAGGTTCATCGCCCCACCGGCGAACTCTAAATGTAGTGTCTCCCTGGCTTGTAGCTGAGGCGGCGGCCTAACAGGCGATTGCTACTGCGGGCTTTGTCTGGTTGGCGTCGTGCGGACCTGCCGGATCGGTGAACAGCGCTCGACGGGGCTCGCTGTTGCACCAGGTGGGACTGTTGTGGTGGGTGAGCTAGCAGCACCTGGACTTGCGACCTGACGGGTCCCGCCAGCAGAATCGCGAGTCCGTTAGGTGGCGCTGGCTTCCGTATACCCCGTGTGGGGTCGATGAGAAAGGAATACCGAAAGGCGGTAAGGGAGCTGTTTTCACGCCGCCTAGACGAAATGCTCCCGAACTTCCATGCAGTGAAGCTGAAGTCGCCGCTTCTTTTTGGGGGAGAGTCTGTCTTCCGTTGGGCAGCGGGCGGCGAGCTGGTCTGCTTCGTCATTCTCGTTCCGGATCCAAAGGGTCGGCAGTCGTTCACGGTCGAACTCGGCTGGTCTGGTCTCGGTCGGTTTCCCGAGGGGTCCTCTAGACCGACGCTGATGCTAGGTCCCGACGACCCCGATCCGGTGGATGTGGAGGAGGGGATCGTCCGTCTCGGTAATCTTGCATCAAGAGACGATAGCTGGTGGGATCTGCCAGATCCGACCCTTGAGCGGCCCGGTGACCTACGGGTGCTTCAGTCGAGCATGGAGCCTATCGACTCAGCGATCGCGATTGGCCATGCCGAAGGCCCGGTGAACGCTGCCTTGGACGTCCTCGTCCAGGACGGACACTCTTTTCTGAGAACATGGGTCCACGCCCGGACTTAGATCGCGCGGCGGACTCATCCACCGGCGCCACCTAACAAGCGTTTGCTGCTGTCGCCGAAGACCTAGTCGAAGCGCTCCGCGCTTGTGTGCGGGCGGGCGGCGCAGCACAATCGCGAGTCCGTTAGAACGCGCGTCCTACCATTGGAGCGTCGAGGTCATAATCGAAGGTCGTGAGCATCGTTTCAGGTCTACTCGCCTTGCTCCTCTCATGGCACTTGCGGTACTCGCCGCAGGCGTCTGTCCGGAGCCGGGATTCGCGCAGGCGGAGATCTCGGCAGGCCTCCTTGTGGTCCACAAACCCAGCGTCGGCGGGAGGCAGATCGGACCTATCGTGTCTGCCTCGGGCTCGCGCGACGTACTCGGACTTCCGCTCTTCCTCGAGTTGGGCGTCGCTCGCACTGACTTCTCCAGCCTCGGTCAGAACTACCATCACAACCACTATCTCATTGCACTTGGCGCGGAGTGGTTCCCGACGCGAGGCACCAGTCGCCTCGGGCTGCGGCTCGGCCTTGGCGCCTACGGCGAGCTCGAGACCGTTGAGACCGACCCTCGGTCGAGTGGCGGTGGCGGTTGGGTCGAGACCGTGGTTCCCAGCCTAGTCCTGGAGCGTGATCTAGGTAGCGGAAGGCGACTCGTCGCACGAATAGCAGACTCCCTTCTCGGTCCATGGTTTGCTGTCCTGGACCCTTCAGAGTACGACGTAGAGCACCGGTTCCTGTTTATGCTGGGAATCCGCTTCTAGATGCCCTACCTCCCGCGGAGACTGTTCTTGGGGGTGGGCATCCCGTTCCACATGTGGTGCGCGTTCTAGGCCGCGTTCCGTAGGGGGAGACGTTGTGGGCGGCCTAGCCGCGCATGTGCCCCCGAAGTTCGAGCAGCCCCGGAACGAGAAGTACATCTGCGACCTCGCGGTGAAAGTGCAGGATCGTCGTCTCGGGATCGCCACGGCCATGATTGCTGAGGTTCAGAGACTGGCAGCTGAGTCCGATACCCATGTCATCTTCGTCCAGGCGGACTACGGAGACGACCCAGCCGTCGCGCTCTACTCAGGGCTCGGCACGAGGGAGGAAGTCATGCATTTTGACATCCTGCCCAGGGTGCCGTCTAACAGGGAGTTGCTGCGGCACGGGAGGCCTGGTCGGTTAGGTCTCCGACCTTCTACGGCTCACGTGCAGCGCTCGACTCCGCTCGCTTCAGCAACGTTGAAGCTCCGTGGTTGTGGTAAGCCTGGTCGCCACAGGCTTGTCTCTCTAAGGGCCGCGTCAGCAGAATTCCGAGTCCGTTTGGCGGCCTTGAGCCAAGAGAGAGAGGATGAGATGAGAAGGAGAATTGGCGTCGGGCTCTTGGTTCTGCTGTTGCCGGCGTGCTTCTCCTACTCCGTCAAGGCCGGCGCTCAATCGTTCCGGAGCTCGGGCGCCGGAGAATCCCCGCAGGGATGGATACTGGATCTCGAGGCCCACAAGGAGGAACTGCGGCCGAACACCCGGTTCGATTGGTCAGCCTTCTTGACCCTTACCGATTTTGTCGAGGATAAGGGCATCCCAGCGACAGGGGGTGATGCGTATCCCTCCGAGTACATCAACGCGGCCGATTTTGGGGTGCTCGGTCGGGTATATCCCTTCCGCCTAGGGGCACTCAGACCTTATGTCGGTGCTGGCCTCGGCTACTTCCGGCTTTACGAGACATCCAAGGAGTATACGGGCTCCTGTGGAGCCTATCCGGGGGGCTGGAGCTGCCGAACGTATCGGTACGTTGACGATCAGATCGCGAAGGGGCCGTTCTGGAAGGCTAATCTCGGGGTGCTCGTGTCGATCACGCGAAGCAAGTCGTTGGTCGTTGAGTTTCAAAGGGAGGGCTCGAAGAGTGACCGGGGCTTTGCGCTCAGCGCGGATCGCCTGGTGGTTGGTTGGAGGTCCGGAACGGGTCGGTAGGGATCTGCGCCCGCCGGCCGCCTAACAAGCGCGTCCATCAGGCGGTGCGATGGCTTTCCACCTGAGTTTTGTGTGGGCGAACAGGGAGTCGATTGGCGTTGAGCGGTTGCCGACACGTAGAACGGATTCTCAAGTGCTTCGGCTGGAATGGTGGTAACGTTCCAGATCCCCTGGAATCCTTTGGACGTAAGACGGGCCAGGACTGGACTACCGCCGGACTGGTCCGCGAAGCCCGAAAAGCAGACCTCCGCCTCGCAGAGGAATCCGACTTGACGAACAAAGCTCCAATCGCACTCGCGGTTTTCGCGCAGGTGGTCGCCTCGCCGGCCGTGTTGCTGGCCCAGGGTGCTCCCGACCCAGACGCCGAGCCGCTCTTCGTAGCGGTCTGGATGGGAGGTCCGCTCGACTCGATCTACAACGCCGAGTACCAGAGGCTGCAAACGGCCTGCGCGGGTGCAGGCGACGTGTGCTACCAGACAGAGCTTGACACGACCGCCGTCCGGATGGCTCCCGTCTTCCCCAGCGCCGAGGTCGGCGAGCCGTCGGGATGGCTCGTCGCTCGGCTTCGGGCTCGTGGAACGGAGCAATACGCCCGCCTCCTCTTCGCGAGCGCCGCCGGGGGCATCGAGGTTCCACTGATCGACGACGTCGGGGACTGGGGATACGGCGCTACCCTCGATCTCGCGGAAGCTCGCGACGGATGGGTGCGTCCCTGGGTGTTTGGGTCGGCCGGCAGACACTGGCTCGGGCCCGACGGTGGTCCGGGACTGGGTGTGGTCGAAGGACCGTACGGGCTCGAGGGTCGACTCTGGGGCCTGGGTCCTGTCGTGGCTGCACGGCCGGGCGGCGGCACGGAGTTGCCTGGAGGCGTATACATGGTGCTCGCTGTCCGCGACGGGATGGTGAGCCTCCGCCCGGAGCTTCCCGAGGACATGGCCTGTGGCGAGCCGATCGACTCGACGGCTCCCTTCCCGCCAACACCCGTCTACGAAGTGCCCCTAGCTCGGCTTCTTAACGCATCGGGGCGACCCGAGGTTCAAGTGGCGTACGGCAAAGGGTGCTGACCGGCGGCTGCGTGACCTGTCTCCGCCCGAGACTACTGCTTGCACAACTCCCCACCGATGCGGACGTAGAAGGCGCGACTGCGGGTTGATGCTCCCGCTCGGAGCTTCAGGTGTTTGGTATCCTCCCCCGAGGCACCGCCTAACAAGCGATTGCTGCTGACGGCTTCATCAGGTCTGAATCGTTGCCGACCTGGCGGGTCAGTGATTAACGCTCGACGGGGGCTCGCTCTTGTACCGGATGGGACTGTTGTGATGGGTGGCCTAGAAGCACCCGGCCTTGTGCACTCGGTGGTCCCGCCAGAGAATCGCAAGTCCGTTAGATGGCCACGGTTCGTAATGTCATCGAGGTCCTTTGGCTGCAGGAGCTGTATGGGAATGCGTCTCGGCTTCCCGCTTGGACTCGTCGCGCTGGTTTCGGGGTGCACCTACGGGCCCGTCGAGGAGCGCGCAGTCATCGCTCAGCTCTTGAGACTGGGCGAATCCTACCAAGCGATCGCCGTCGTTCAGCATGACGTCTTCCAGCGCCCAACGGGCCTCAGCGCGTTCCCCGACGGTGGGCGGTGGCGATACCTCGAACGCCGTGGTATCGAATACCTCGTCGATTCGGAGTCCCGAGAGATCCGCGAGCTCGCTTCGCAAGATGCTCCCGACGAGTTGTGGGAGTCCTTCGCCGTTCACGTCGCTGGACTCGACGGCGACACTGTCGCGTACCTCCGACTGACGGGCTGCCCTAGGAGAGGAGAGTGCTACCCCGGACTGCAACAGCAACGGGTGCTGCGTCTGTCGACCGTCGGTGGGGTGCGACCGACGCCGGAGTTGCCTCCGGGGATCCGCCTCCCAGGTGTGATGGCGGCCCGGCGACCTGGCGAGCTCAGCTACGTGCGCTTTGGCATCGCAGGCGACACGATCACAGCCCGATTCGACGAGAATGGGACCGCTGAACGACTGTTCCGCATCGAGACGAATGGATCCGCGGTGGTGATCGGTGGCTAGCTAACGAGCGATTTCTGCTGTCTTGGCTGTGGGCAAATGCGCTGGCTTGGGCATTAGGGATGACTGTGATCCGCTCGTAGCGGCTGCCACCTAACAAGAGGATGTTACTGACGCCGAAGTTCTTGTCGAAGCGCTACGCGCTTGTGTACTCGGGTGCGGCGCAGCAGAATCGCGAGTCCGTTAGGCGGCAACGCGAAGTGTCTTCTCGGAAAAATACTACCCGGGTTCATGGAGGATCCAGAGATGGTTTATATGCTTGTGACTGCACTCGTGGCTGGGGTGGCCATTCTTCTAGGGGCTTCGCTGCTAGGATGGATCTTCAAGAAGGTCACTCCCAAGTACGCGGCTAGCCTCAGCCATGTTGCGACAACAGTCGCTATCGTATCAGTAACGACGGCGGCTTATGTGTACGTAATGACTCGTCCTAGCATCGTGGGGCCGTATGAGCAGTGGACGTTCCCAAACATAGGTGGCCAGGTACTCGGAGGAGTGTTGGTGGCAGGAGCTAAGATTTGGCTCGGAAGGAAAGCAGAGTCCTAACATTCGAACGCCGGTGAAACGGCGCTCCCGAAAGGAGATCTGGCTGCCCTGGGTCGCTTCAAGCGGCCGGCATTCTCAGGTCGCCGTGGCGGTGACTTAGGTCGCCCGTGGGCCTCTGCACTGGATCAACATGGTGAGCGTGTCGCTCTCAACGAGGCTGCCGTCGTCATCTATGAAGGCTGGCTGGTCCCAGCGAACGAGGCACTCCGTCAAGCCCCTCCGTATTCCGTGAATCCCCGAGCCGGCCCCGTCGGCTCCGATCTCAGGGATCGACCGCCAGCCGGCTCGATACAGGCCCGTATCGGGGTCAGGAACGAAGTCAGGCGTGTCCGCTCCAGCCAATGCTGAGTCGTTAGTCTCGAACGCGACTTCGCACCCCTCGAATACATCCCCATCCCAGGTCGACTCCACCGATCCGATCCTCTGCTCCAGCGCCACGTGGGGGACCGCCTCAAGCGCTTCGTAGAACTCGCTGCAAGGCACCACCTGACTCCCTTGGGGTTCCGCAGCGAAGAGACCGACAAGGAGGGGTAGGAACATGGATTGGATTAGCTGAGTGCCCACCAACTGGTCACCCTCGGATGCGGTGATCGTCAGCTCTACGCTACTGGCGTTCGACGTCGGCGTCTCGTGGACGAAGCGATATGAATGCCGCGCGGCCTCCGAAGCTCCGGCTCCGCGACGGACGCCTCGTCAACACATCCGGCAGTGGGTCTTCGACCTGCCCCAACAACTCCAAGTGCATTTGCTTCTCTAAGCGGGCGTTCTCATCCCAGGGGTCGGCATGGGTCATGTTGCCACCTCCTGCTCAACTTCGGGTGCGGACAACTCACGACGAGGTCCGCTGCCTGCCGGCTAGGAACCACCAGACTGCTCTATCCCCGAAGGAGCGCCGCAAAGGTGCTACGAACACTAAGATAGCGGGTGTGGCAAGGCTCGCCCACTCACGACGACCTACGCCACAGGGGAGACGCTCAGGGACGAGCTGGATAAGGGCCATCAACTTCTAGCGAACGACGCGGTGATTGTATCGAACCTTGCCGAGCGTATTACTCCGCCAGGGCTGCCGCGCGCAGGCGCTCGAGTCGTTCTAGTTCCTCGGCTTCCACCGTCTCGATTTCATGCAGTAGCGCATCCACGTCCGCGAGGTGGGTGCTCTCCTGATACACGCCGCTGAGCTCACACTCCGGCTCCAACTCCCCAGCCTCGAAAAGCGACCAAATTTCGCCGTCATAGCGCGTCACCAGCAGTTCCGACGCATACAGTCCATAGTATGCAGTGATCTTGCTTACATCGCGGGCAAAGAAACGCGCGGCATTGTTGTTCGCCGCGGCGTTGATGACCTGCGGCAGGTCGATGATCACCGGGCCCTGCTCGTCCACCAGTACGTTGAATTCGGACAGATCGCCGTGCACCAGCCCGGCGCAAAGCATGCGCGTCACATAGCGCATCATCACTGCGTGGTCCGCACGTGCCTGCTCAGAGGACAGCGAGACATCGCTCAGCCGCGGAGCCGCGTAGCCTTCGCCGTCGGTGATCAATTCCATCAGCAGCACACCATCGAAGCAGCCGTAGGGCCGTGGTACCCGCACCCCCGCACTGGCGAGCTTATGAAGCGCATCGAGTTCGGTATTCTGCCACACCTGCTCCTGTTGGTCACGGCCGAAACGGGACCCCTTTTCCATTGCGCGCGCACGGCGGCTGTTACGCACCTTGCGCCCTTCCTGGTATTGCACCGCATGCTTGAAGCCCCGCTTGCTGGCTTCCTTGTACACCTTGGCACAGCGGATCTCGGCGCCACAGCGCACCGCGAAGACGTCGGCCTCCTTGCCGCTCATCAGCGGGCGGATGACTTCATCCACCAGTCCGTCGTCGACCAGTGGCTGGATGCGTCTTGGAATTCTCATCTCGGCCTTAACCCACAGTGGTGCCGTGAACGGATAGGGATCCAACCGCCCCTCTCGGTCCAAGAGCCGAGCAATTCGATGCAGCGATCGACGGTCACATTGAGGGAACGTCGCACCGCCCGCTCATTCTCGACACCTTCTCCACATGGCATGTCCTCTTTGTGCGTCGAAAGCTGCGGCTTGATCCCGCAGCAGGATCTCGATCCGTTAGAACGAGTAGAAGGAGCGTGGTGAAGCACACAGACTCGCGGCCTGACAGGTCTCGCCAGCAGAATCACGAGTCCGTTAGGCAAGGTCTTTCTGACTAAGAACCTGGGGTTCGACGGATGTCGAGACTGGAGGGCGTGGACCGCCCGGGCCTATCGCTGACGGCCGTGGTCTTCTACTTCGTGCGACGCACGCTGGGCCGGGTGGTGCGGCCCATTCGCATCCATGCGCTCAGCCCGCGGAGTCTTCGCGGCTACGCCATGATGGAGGGGGCCCAGGAGGCCGCCGCCTCCGTGCCACGATCCATCAAGAAGCTCGGCCAGGTCCGGGTCGCGACGCGCGTAGGGTGCCCGTTCTGAATCGACATCAACTCTGCCGGTGGCAGGGACAGCGGGCTGCGGCTCGAGCAGCTCGAGGCTCTCGCGGACTACGAGGAGTCCCCAGAGTTCACGGACCAGGAAAAGGCAGTGCTACGCCTGGCCGATGCGATGACCGCCACTCCAGCCGCGATCTCGGATGCACTCTACAACCAACTCGATGTCCACTTCTCGGCACGTCAACTCACAGAGCTGGCCTCAGCGCTGGCCTGGGAGAACTACAGGGCTCGCTTCAATCGGGTGTTCCTGGTGGAGTCCGAGGAGTTCTCGGCCGGAGCGTACTGTCCGGCGCCCTTCCGGTAGGGAAGAGTAGTGGGTACGCGCTTCGCGTTTGCGGGCGTGCGGGCGGCGCAGCAGACCCGCGAGTCCCTTAGATAGCGGCTCGTCCTTGGGCTGTTGCCAGTTGACAGCCTATTCACGCTCCGCGAGCATAGTGGGTCAGCCCCGAAAGGGGTGAACAGACTCTAATGGGGGCGGCGGTCTCGTTTTTGGAGGCCGGCGCCCCCGTTTTTTATGTGACCAGGACGGTCACTCACTGCGCGGAGGTTCCGCGCACACCAAGCAGTCGGGAAGTACGTGTCATCGTAGCTCCGACTTGCACAACCGAAGGAGCGCATAGATGCGTACCAAGGGAACAGTAAAGTGGTTCAACGATCAAAAGGGTTTCGGCTTCATCACGCCGGAGGACGGCAGCAAGGACTGCTTCGTCCATCACAACTCGATTCAGGCGGAGGGCTTCAAGAGCCTCGCTGAGGGAGCCCAAGTGGAATTCGACGTCGTCGATGGAGCCAAGGGCCCCGCGGCGGAGAACGTCATCGCCCTCTAGATCAGGCGAATTGATGTAAGCCTTCGGGCCGTCCCGCGTTTGTCGGGGCGGCCCGTTGTCTTTGCAGCATGGAGCCCCCCAAGAAGCTTTTGCACTTGACGCTGAAGTCCTAGGCGAAGCGGTGCGCGCTTGTGTGCGGGCGGGCGGCGCGGCAGAATCGCGAGTCCGGTAGGCGGAAACGCAGGCATGCCATTGGGATGCCCGGCCGTCGTGAATGTCTCGCTACTCGATAGGCAGCACGGTTCTTCATGCTGGGCGGGACCGGCCCAGTATTTTGCCGAGGACAACGGAACTGATTTCACACACGGGAAGCGACAATGATCGGACGCTCCGTCGTCGTGGGGGTAGACACCTCTGATGAAGCTCGGGCAGCGGCGTTGCTGGGACGGATCCTCGCGGAGTCGGCGGGTGGAGCGCTTCATCTGGTCGCCGCGACCACCCACGCGCTCCTGGACGTCCTAGGGACGCGCGCAGGAGTCGACGTCGAGCGACTTCACGAGGGGCTGATCAGCGCAGCCGCGGAGAAGGTCAAACAACGACTCCAAGACGACTTCAGCCCGGACGAACTCGAACGTTCGCTATCAGCCAGGCTCGGGCGGCCGGAGCATGTGCTCGCAGAATGTGGTCGGGAGCATAGCGCTGATCTCTTCGTTGTGGGCGGACGACGCCACCGCGCTCCCGCCGTGTGGATTCATCGGGGAACTGCACACCACCTGCTCCGGACGACAGACCAGACGGTTGTGATTGCAGGGCCAGATGGTCCGCAAATAGACCGGGTGCTCGTGTCCGTCGATCGGTCCGACATAGCCGACCGGGCAATCGAGGTCGCCCTGGAGTTCAGTGAGCTTCTTGGCGTTCCAATCGAGGCGATCCATGTGGTCCCCCATCCCACCCTGCCGCGCGGACTTGACCTGGGAATCAACACGAGCACTTGGATTCGGCAGGAGGAGGACGAAGCACATCGGGATCTGCGCTCCCGACTACCCGCCGGGGTCGACTTACGGGTGCTGCATGGTGAGGTCGAGGAGACGATTCGGCGAGCAAGTGAAGGCGGACCGCCGACGCTCTTGGTTCTCGGGGCCCACGGCAAAGGCCGGGTGCACCGGATGCTCCTCGGGAGCACCACAGAAGCCCTGCTTTCAGATCCGCCTACCTCTATGGCGATCATCCCGACAGGCTGAGGGCTGTCGGGACATTTTCACAAGCACACCTTCCATCAAGAACAAGGAGCGGTCTCTTGCCTGATGGCCCTTCCAATCCGGCTGACAGCCACGAACCCCGGGGTCTCAGAGGCCTCGGTGAACACTACCTGAAGGACCTGGTATACGGCGCGAACGACGGAATCATCACGACGTTTGCGGTCGTCTGCGGTGTCGCCGGCGCGCGGCTCGAGCCGCGAATCGTGCTGATACTTGGTTTCGCGAATCTGCTCGCCGATGGGTTCTCCATGGGTTCAAGCAACTTCCTATCGATCCGGTCGGACGAAGCCCTGCGCCGCTCCTCCGGGCTAGGAGTCCTTGAGCCATTTCCGGGCCGACACTCACTGGCCACCTTCGGGGCGTTCGTGGTCGCCGGTGTGATACCGCTCCTAAGCTACGTTATCATCCAGAGCGGCGAGCAGTTTCAGGTGGCGGTGATCCTGACGCTAGTGACCCTCTTTAGCGTCGGTGCGGCTCGATGCCTGGTGACTAGAGCGAAGTGGTGGCGGAGCGGACTGGAGATGCTCCTGGTTGGGTCGATAGCCGCTGCAGTCGCGTATGGGGTTGGAATGCTCCTGGAGGGGGTCGCCCGGTAGCCGGATCCGACAACACGTTGGGCCTTCCACGGTCTACTACCGCGGTTTTCCTTCTGGGTGGGCGAGCCACTCGCCTTCAGCTAGCGCCCCTTGTTAGCAGGTCGCCCGCGCAGCAGAATCGCGAGACGTTAAAACGCGCCCGTCCCCATGGACTCCAAAGGCGGAGGTCACGATGAGAGCCGATATATTACGCACAGCGATCTACTCGCTCGCTGCGGTGGCAATACCTCAGGCGGTCCTAGCCAGCGATGCGCCGGTACCGAATGTGGCCAGCGCAGTAAGCGTCACGATTCTCTCGTCGAACCTTGCCAATGGGGCAACCGTCGGAGAGTGGGGCTTGTCCGCCTTCGTCGAAGTTGACGGTTACTGCGTGCTATTCGATGCGGGAAGACATTCGGACACGGTTCTGCGCAACGCCAAAGCGCTGGACGTCGATCTTTCCTGTGTCACCGACGTTGTGCTGAGTCATTTCCACTTCGACCACACCACGGGTTTGCTCCCGATCTTAATGGAGCTGCGGCAGAGGAATCCCGATGCCATCCGCCGAGTCCACGTCGCGAGTGGCTTCTTTGCGTCGCGCCGGATAATCAACGGGTCAGACGATGCGGAGCGAAATCAGATGATCGCGTTGCGCGAGAGGTTCGAAAGCCTCGGAGTCAGCTTCGTTGAACATGATGGGCCGGCGGAGATCTTGCCGTCTGTCTGGGTCACCGGATCGGTCGCACGGCAGCATCCCGAGAGGAACTACGGTGGCACCTTAGAAGTCCAGCTGGACGGAGAATGGGTCGAGGACTCAGTGCCTGACAGCCAGGGCCTGACGATCGTGACGCCCCAAGGGCATATCGTCCTTCTAGGGTGCGGCCATTCCGGTGTCGTCAACGCGCTCGAACATGTCCGTAGCGAGATCGCGGAATTACCGATTCACGCGCTCATGGGTGGACTCCATCTCTTTGCGGCCAGCGATGAAGTTCTTGGTTGGACTGGCGACCGCCTTCGCGAGATCGGTGTCGAACACCTAATGGCCGGGCACTGCACCGGCGTCGAGCCTCTGTTTCGGCTACGTTCCGCCCTCAACCTGAGCCGGCGGACCGCCGTGGTCGGAGCAGTGGGATCTCAATTCGTTCTTGGTGAAGGGATCCGGCCCACAGCGATCGCGATGTAGGTCCGAGCTCGTATGCCGGCGAGACAACCATAGGAGGATGACATGCCGGGGACGTCAGATCTGAACCAGCCGACGCGTGCCTTCTGGGTGATCAGCGGAGTCGCGCTCCTCTGGAACCTCGTTGGCGTCATGACCTACTTCATGAGCGTGACCATCAGCCCAGAAGCCCTGGCGGCGATGTCCGATGCCGAACGTTCCCTCTACTCCGGCATTCCCGCCTGGGTGACGTCCGCCTACGCGATCGCCGTTTTCGGTGGCAGCGCCGCCTCTCTCGCGCTCGTGCTGCGCAAGGCGTGGGCGGTGCCGGTGTTCGTCGTGTCGCTGGTGGGGATCCTCGTTCAGATGGGCCACGGTTTCTTCATGACCGACATGCTCGAGGTTCGTGGCGTCGCGGGCGCGATTCTGCCCCTGATGATTGTGGTCGTCGCGCTCTACCTGGTGTGGTTCTCCTTGTCATCGAAGAAGAAGAGGTGGATTGGCTGACGGCGCCTTGGCCCACCTCCAAGCTCTCCTAGCTTCCTGCAATGCAAACCACCAACGATCAACTTCTCCGGGCCAGGATTCGTGCCGCCGTCGAGATCCTCGAAGAGATCGGTGAAGATCGATCTGTCCTGGCTCATGCCGACCCGGCCGACCAGCG
>JAOTVA010000063.1 GCA_029863645.1 Gemmatimonadota bacterium | reverse complement strand
TACGAAAAAGACACGGGCCGGAGGGTCGGCGGATGGGAGGGACCGGCAGACGGGCCCATCATTCATCTCGACGGCGGGGTGGTGATCGATGGACTTCTCTATAGCGCCCATTCCAACTATCCCGGCGTACCGATGGCCAGCTCGATCGAGATCTTCGATCCCGAGACCATGCGCCACGTCGGCTCTCGAAGTCTGGGTATCCTCGAAGGATCGGCGACCTGGGTAGACCGGTGGGACGGGCACTGGTGGGTCGCCCTGGGAAACTACGCCGGCGTGGGAGGTGTGCCCGGGCGGGGGCCCGAGTGGACGACCGTGCTCCAATTCGACGAGAGCTGGCGTCGGGTGGCGGGCTTCTTGTTCCCGGCGAACGTCGTCGAGCGCTTCGAAGCGATGAGCAATTCGGGCGGCACATGGGGCACCGACGGTCGGCTCTACATCACGGGGCACGACGAAGGCGTCGTGTTCGCGATGGGGCTTCCGACGGCCGGTGCGACCCTAGTACTGGAGCAAGAGCTTCCGGTCCACTCTGAAGGTCAGGGCTTCGCTTGGGACCGTGGCGAACCGGGTACGCTCTATTCGATCGTCCGGAGCACGAGGGAGGTAGTCGTCTCGACGCTCCGGTGATCAGGGGTCAGCGCGTCCGGACGTACCCGGCCTGACCGAAGGTGTCGCACGCGTCGATGTCTCCGGTGCGCAACCCAGTCTCCAGCCACTGCCGCCGTTGGGCCGAGCTGCCGTGCGTGAACGACTCGGGTGAGACTGCCCGTCCCGCGCGACGCTGCAGGCGGTCGTCACCGATCGCTGCGGCTGCTGCGAGACCTTCGTCGACGTCGCCCGGCTCGAGGACGTTTTCTCGACGATTGGCATGATGTGCCCATACGCCGGAGTAGCAGTCAGCCTGCAGCTCCATGAGCACCTGAAGCTGGTTGGACTCTGCCTCGCCGGCACCAGCCCGCAGCCCTCTGACCCAGCCTGACGTGCCCACGAGGGTCTGAATGTGGTGGCCGACCTCGTGACCGATCACGTAGCCCTGCGCGAAGTCGCCCGCCCCGCCCATGTCCGCGAGTTGGTCGAAGAAGCCCGTGTCGAGGTAGAGGTTTTGGTCCGGGGGGCAGTAGAACGGCCCCGTCGCGGAGGTGTTGTAGCCGCACGCGGACTCTACGGCGTCCGTGAAAAGCACCATGGTCGGTGGCTCGTATCTGACCCCACTCGCCTGGAAGATCTCAGTCCAAACATCCTCGGTCATGCCGAGCACTGCGCCGAGGAACTGGCCCGTCTCGTCGTTGGCAGGAATCGGTTGCGATTCGGTCGAGGTGGGACCGACCCCACCCCCGCCGGCACCGCTGAGGAGCTGGAGTACCTGGCGAGGATCTCCGCCGAGCAGGATGACCGCCACCACAATCAACAGACCGGCCCCGCCTCCGATCCGCAGGCCGCCCGAGGCAGCCCGCTGTCCCCGACGATCGTCGACATTTTGGCTCTGTCGGCTCTGTCTCCAACGCATTCGATCTCCTGCGTGCGACTGCTGGATTCTACCGGAACGTGCCGGAGGCTGAGGCATCCGACTGGGGTCCGCAAGGCTGGCTCCGGCGACTTGAGAGTGGCGTCTCCAACCGTAAGATGTGACTTAGCGAGGCCCCCTCGGTCTCTAGGTTGGATGCGCCGACCAAACGCAGCTGACATTGCTCTCGAGGAAGGCAGGAACGAGTGGACCAGCAAACCCGCAACTCAACCTCCAATCGATGGGCGCGAGGCACGGCTTTTCGCCGAGTCGTCCCCCCGCGTTGGCCGTTCGCCTTCCGGGGCTTGATCCCCGTGATAGGCCTGATCCTGGTCGCGCTGTTCGGAATGACGCGCTTCGCGAACACGTGGATCGAGAATCAGGTTCGCACGAACGTCGCGTCCGCACTGGTAGCCGCCGGCCATGACTGGACGGATCTGCAGGTCTCGGGCCAGCAGGCGAGTCTGTCGGGGCGGTTGCCGGCCGCGTCGGCAGGTGATGCCGCGATACAAGTTGCTCGCGAGGCCACCTGCCCGACATGGCTCGGGCCGAGGGTCTGTGCGATTTCCGTCCAAGGTGACTTCGAGTCTGCGGGCTCATCGGCGGTAAGTGAGGTCGTCAGCGCCCCGCCGGCTCCGTCAGCGGAGACGCAGGCCGCCGAAGCTGCGGCTGCTTGCGATGAGACCCTCGCTGGGCTGATGGCCGAAGGAGGGATCGAGTTCGCATCGGGCAGCTCCGCCATTGCCAACTCTTCCGGGCCTCTGCTCGATCGCATCGCCGAGGTCGCCGGTGGTTGTGCGGGCATCGTGCGCGTCGAGGGCCATACCGACAGCACCGGCGATGCAGCTGCGAACCAAGAGCTGAGCGCGGCGCGCGCGGCCGCGGTCCGTGCGGCTCTTGGGGCCAGAGGCCTGTCCGTCGATCGCATCGTCGCGGCTGGCTTCGGCGCGTCCACCCCCATCGCGACCAACGACACGCCTGCGGGTCGTGCCCGCAACCGTCGCATCGAGTTCCGCGTCCAGCCTGGAACGAACTGACACACCCGCGTTTCGACGCGGCCTTTCGACTCAAGAGATAAGGTAGACCAAGATGGGTTTCTTGATCGCTGAAATTGCCGGGCTGCTCGCACTGGCTGCCCTATTCGGAGGCGCGCTCGTATACTGGTGGCTTCGGCGCCACCTCGTGGATGTCTCCTCGGAGTATGCGCGATACGAGCACGCCATGCACGAGTTGAAGGCGCTGCGCGCCGCGGAGTCCGACGCGAAGTCGCTGATCGCCGGTTTGGAGGCCGCCCACGCCCAGCTCGAACAGCGGCTCGCGGACGAGACACGCTGGCGGCCGGCGCTCGAAGCCAAGATCGAGGGCGTCAGCAGCGCCGTCGCGAACATCCGGCCCACGAACATCGCTCCGGTGGAGGCCCGGCTCGACAAGATCCAGGGAGTCGTCGCGAAGCTGCAGAATACGGACGTCTCCGGGATCGCCGCCGGTGTGGCCGCGACGGCGGCGACGGTGGCCGGCATCAAGCAGGTGGACCTGGCTCCGGTCACGAAGAAGCTCGACCGGGTCGATGAGCAGGTGGCGAGCACATCTGCTGCGGTCGCAGCGATCAAGTCCACCGACCTGGGGCCCGTTACCCAGAGGCTCCAGGGACTCGAGACCAAGGTGGCGTCGCTCCAGAACGCGGATCTGGCGCCGGTCGAGGCCCGCGTGAAGAGCCTCACGGACACCGTGCGTGTGATCGAAAGCCGACTGAAGCCGCAGCCCCCGACGGATCTGTCTGGGGTCCAAAAGCGTCTCGATGGAATCGAGAGCCGGCTGAAGCCGCAAACGCCCACAGATCTGTCCGGGGTCCATAAGCGCCTCGATGGAATCGAGGCGGCGCTAAAGTCCCGCCCGCGGCCCGCGCCAGCGGCGCGCGCCCCGAGACCCGCCGCTCCTCGCAAGGCGGCGACCAAGCCACGGCCTGCGGCCGGCGCGCTCCTCCAGTCAGCCTCGCACGGCAAGGCCGACGATCTCAAGCAGATCAGCGGCGTGGGACCGAAGCTCGAGAAGATGCTCAACGGAATCGGCGTCTACTACTTCTTTCAGGTCGAGGCATGGAGTAAGGCCGACGTGAAGCGCGTCGATGATCTACTCAAGGTCTTCAAGGGCCGCATCGAGCGAGACAACTGGGTGAAGCAAGCTCAGACGCTGGCGCGACATCCCAGCGCGGCACGAATGAAATGAGCTGCCGGCGGACCGGGGACTTCGGCGTCCCCGGCCCGCTGACGCTCAGTAGTATTTCACCGGAGCATCGATGAGCACGCGCCGGTCCCGCAGCTCCCTGTACTGTGACCCGAATGCCTCTCGCACGATCGGGCCCGACAGGTCGGCCTGGACGGTGACGTGGTCCGGCAGGTATCGCCGACATTCGCCGAACTCTTCTTCGTACTCAGGCGTGGGAAACGTCAGCGTCAGGAGAGACGATCCGCCGGTTGGTTCGATGCGGTACAGCGGGTTCACGGCCAACTCCCCGGTCACCTCGTACGCATCAGGCACCTCGTAACGGCGAAAGAGATCGATTCGGGTTGTGGCAATCAGCGTCAGCTCCGGTTCGTCGCCGAGCTCCTCAGGAGACACGTCGAGCGAAAGGTCGACGACCCTCCGCTCGATGACGTCGTCGCGCATTCGCTGATCGCTGAACAAGCACGCGCCGGCGGGCGCGAAGAGCGACTGATACGCGGCGGGCGTGAGCGTATCGCCGGCGGAGAAGTTCTCGCCCAGCGAGCTGTGGAGATGCGGCATGACCACGACGCCGTCTCGGCCGGCGAGTCGCATCATCTCTTCGGCCAGCTGACGTTTGTGCCAGATGTACGGGTACGCATCCGCGAGAACGACGGTCGAGAACGTATCGCGCGCGAAGGGCAGTGGGCCGTTGGCGTCGCAGCACACGGGCCAAGCGCTCGGCGCGGTGAAGCGGCTCGCGAGCCACAGCTTCCAGAAGTAAACGTCGGCGATCACCGTGGCGGACGGCGTGCCGCCTGGGGACATGAGCGACGTCAGGACTCTCGTCAGGTGCCCTGAGCCGCCACAGAGATCCAACGTGCGGCCCTGCACAGGCCATCCCTCTTGGGCGATCGCCCTGAGCAGTGCTTCGGCGGTCAGGTGCGTGGCGTCCGTGAACCGGTAGAGGAAGTACGTACCCTCTGCGTCCTCGCACAGCACCTCCAGGGCCTCGCGATAGGTCGCGTCGCCGCGTTCCATTAGAGAACGAAAACGCTCTCTTCGGGCGGCGTCCTCCGATAGTCCCAAGAGACAAAGAAGCGCGTCTTCGGGACGCCCGTCCTCGAGAGTGTGCATCGCGCGTCGCGTCGCCTCGTCGGCGATCATCACCGGAATTCCCGCGACCACCGGATAGGCGCAGCATTCACAGCCGAGCACCCCCTCTGTGAGCTGCTCGCCATCGAGCACCAGCGCGTCGTTTTCTACGATCGACATGGCTGCGCCACAAAACGGGCAACGCAGGATGTCGAGAAGCGCTACGTGCATGAGAGTCGCTCGATGAAGGCTTCGCCCCGCGCCCCGACGTCCGCACGCCGGTAGTGTTCGGTCCCGAGCAGTCGCTCGGCGTCGGTCTCTCTTATTCGTTCGAGTGCGCCCCCATCGACCTGTGTGTGGTGGCATCGTAGCGCGGCCAGCTTTCGCGCGGCGAACGGTCCCGCCTCGAGCACCAGCGACGGGGTCCGCGCCATCGACCCGAATGCGTCCGGATCGGCGACACCGAGGATCTCGTTGGCGCGCCCTCCGTGGTCGCCCGCGGCATCGATCACAGCGCGCATGGCCCCTTCGGGCATGCTTACGTACCACAGGGCCGGCCCCGAATCGCCGAGTCCAGCCACCACCGCGGTGGTGCGCTCGTGCACGGCAATGTGGTCGGGATGCCAGTATAGGCCGTCCTCGTCGAAGGTGACGACGACGTCGGGGCTGAATCGATCGATGGCGCCGAGGATGTCCGCCTCGAGCAGCGCACCATCGATCGAGGGGATCATGCCGTCCTCGTGGTCGAGCAGGACCACGTCATGCACGCCGAGCACCCGTGCGGCTTCCACCAGCTCGATCGCCCGCACCTCGCCCAGCTCGATCCCGTCGGGTCCGGGCCCGTGCTCGCCGTGCGTGAGGCACAGGAGGGAAACGCGAACGCCCGAGTCGGCGCAAAGGGAGAGCAGGCCTCCAGCGGCCAGCGACTCGTCGTCGGGGTGCGCGAAGACGGCCAGGAGTGACGCACCCTTCAGGTCGGCGCGGGGCACGTCCGAATCACGGGCATGGCTCGGCTTTATCATGTCATGTGATCGGGAGCCGTGAGTAGACCTCGACGTGCTTACGCACCATACAGTCGGCGCCGAATCGTTCGACTGCGCGATCCCTGACCCGGCCGCGGTCGAGTGACAGCACGCTCGGGAGCCCCTCGACGAGGTCATCGAGAGAGTCGAATACCCCGCCCGTGATCCCCTCCTCCAGAATCTCAGCGACGGCACCACGCCTCAGCGCGGCGACCGGGGTGCCGCACGCGATGGCCTCGACCATGACGAGGCCGAACGGCTCGCTTGCCTGCACCGGATAGAGCAGGGCCCGTGCGCGACTCAAGAGCGAGGCCTTCTCCGCGCCGCCCACCTCCCCGGCATAGACGACCATATCGCCGTCGACGAGGGGCGACACGGCTCGCTCGTAGTACTCGTTCTCCGCCGCGGCGAGCACCAGCTTCAGCCCGACCCGACGCGCGACTTCGATCGCAGCGAGGACGCCCTTGCCCTCTGTGAAGCGCCCCAAGAAGAGCAGGTAGTCCTCGGGCTGCGACACTGCCGGGAAGGCCTTTGTGTCGACCGCATGATGAATCGTACCGACCACGTTGAGTCCCGCGAGCAGTTGTGCCTGCGCAGCCGAGATGGCCACGAAGGGCGCTTCGGGATACCGCGACCAGAGATCGACCTCGGTTGGCGTTGGCGCGTGGTGCACCGTGACGAGCACCGGTGCCGAGGACATGCGCGTGAAGGCTAGCGAGATCGGAGCGTACTCTGCCTGGTAGTGGATCACGTCGAAGTCGGCCGACCGCTCGACTGCGGCCGCCAGGTTCATCAGCTCACACAACTCCCACGGCCACAGGTCGGGGTCTTCGTGGTAGCCGAGGGGGAACGTCGCATGGAGCGTGGCCGTCGTCGTCGACGAGCCCGTGGCGAACAGGGTGACCTCATGCCCCCTGGCCACGAGCCCCGAGGTGAGCAGAGCCGTGACGCTCTCCACAGATCCGGACCGGGCCGGCGGAATCGACTGGGCGACTGGACCCACAACGGCGATGCGCATCAGCCGAGCGCCTCCTCCAGGAAGGGTGGCAGCACGCGCGACACGTCGAAGTACTCGAGGGCGATCTCCTCTGCTCGGGCCGCATGAACAGCGTAGTCACATTCGATCCGACTGAGCCCTTCAACCGCTTCATCCAGGTTCGAAAATCCGATGAGGCCGGTCCCCGACGGCAGGTGGGCGGTCCATCCGGTGTCCTGCACGAGGGCGGGTCGGCCGGCAGCGAGGTAACACTCGGTGCGGTCGCTGAACCAGCCCGAGCGCCGGGAAACATAAGCATGCTTAGCGACGCCGAACTCTGCTTTGGACCCCTGGATGAAGTCCCGGTAGTCCCACAAGGACCGGGAAACTGCCATGGCCTCGACAGGCGACCAGCCGTGCGAGGCGAGCAAGTCCATAGGACCGTTCACGGCGATCTCGAATCGTGAAGGGCTAAGCGTCGGCAGGTCGATGTACGCGACGAACTCTCGGTCCTTGTTCCCGTCCACGTCGGTGAAGCTCTCGGTTTTCCAAGTCATGACGGTCGTGAAGCGGTCCCTAGTGGGCGGCGCTTCGGTCTTCCACAGCTCGGTCACGACCGGTTGTCTCGTCGGGGACCAGGTCAGGTCGCTCGTGGGGACATCACAAGCCGGCGTGCCGATGTTGGTCCCGAACGTGAACAGGCGATCGAAGCCCTTGAAGAAGTCGACGTACCAAGGCTCGCCCTTCGCGATCGCGAGTTGGGTGAACACCGGGTCGGAGTCGATGAAGACGCGGCGCGGAATTGATGCGTACTCGTCCCGCCAGAACCAGGAGCCGCCCGAGAGGTTCACGAACAGGTCTGCGTCGGCGCAGAACGCTCGCACCGCATCGCGCGAGAGGCCGTGATACGAGCCGTCGTAGTTGACGAAGCTCCATCGGTCTCCGAGTCCGAACGGATCGAGCGCCTGGTGGATGTAGCGCGTGCCGTACCCTGGGTCGGTCGAGATCTCGTCTCGCTCCGGGTCGTAGATGCATTCGCCGGTGTCCTCGATATACAGCACCTCGTGGCCGAGCCCGCGCAGGCCGAGCAAGTACATGAGCGAGCACCACGTCACCCCGCCGAACGGATAGCGGGCGATGATGCCCGCGAGCACGATCTTCACGAGGTGGCCTGCAGGAGCTCGTCGACCGGCGCCCCATCTTCGAAAGACCCACCCAGCGATAGCCGCGCGCACATCTTTTGGTAGAGAGCGCACGTCCGCATGAGCTCGTCGTGACTGCCCTGCGCGATCACCCGTCCGCCATCGAGTACGACGATGCGCGTGGCGTCGCGCACGGTGGAAAGTCGGTGCGCGATGACGAGCATCGTGTGGTCCGCTCGGAGTCCGCGCAGCGTGTCGAAGATCGCGCCCTCGGAGATGGCATCGACGGCTGACGTGGGCTCGTCGAGGATCAGGATGGGCGCTGCCTTCAGCAGCGCACGCGCGATGCCGATGCGCTGGCGCTGGCCACCCGAGAGCGTCGCACCGCCCTCATGGACTTCGGTGTCGTACCCATGTGACAAGCCAGTCACGAAGTCGTGCACATGAGCGGCACGAGCCGCCGACTCCACCGAGGCATCGGACGCGTCGAGCCGCCCGTAACGGATGTTGTCGGCAATGGTGCCCGTGAACAGCACGGGGAACTGTGGCACCAGCGCGATCTGCGTTCGCAGGGACTTCAGCGAGTAGCGGGCCGCATCCTCGCCGTCGATGAGCACGCGGCCAGCAGCGGGTTCGAAGAACCTCGGAACCATGCTCGCGATAGTCGTCTTGCCGGCGCCCGTGAGGCCGACAAGGGCCACCAACTCACCCGGGCTGGCCTCGAAGCTGACCGAATCGAGCACCGGTTCCGACTCACGGTACGCGAAGCTCACGTCGTCAAACTCGATACGTCCCGCGATGTGTGTGGCGTCGAGACCATCCGGATCGTCCAGCACCTCCGGAGTGAGGTCGAAGATGGCCCGCACGCGTCGCGCACTCGCCACGGCACTCTGAAGCGAGCCGCTCGCATGCGCGATCGCGGAGAGCGGGTCGTAGACCGCGGCGAGGTAGGCGATGACGACGAGCAGGCTTCCTAGCGTGAGTGTGCCGGCCAAGACCTGCTGTCCACCGACGATGAGCACTAGGGCCGTCCCCGCCAGAGTGATCGTAGTGACCACGACCGAGAAGAGCGACTCCTGCCACGTCAGCGCCAATCGCGCCTGCATGGTGTCGTCGCCGGTGCGTGAGAAGCGGGCCAGCTCGTGGCGCTCCCGAGTGAAGCTCTTCACCGCCGCAACGGAGGAGAGCGTCTCGAAGGCCCGCTCGATCAATGTGGACTCGAGAGCCTTAACCCTCTCGGCGCGGTCGACCATGGTGCGGGAGTAGAAGCGAAGGCACACAAAGAGAAACGGCGCGACCACGAGGGACAGGAGCGCGAGCGTCACGTTCACGTAGAGCAGCACGACGAACATCACCGCCAGGTTGAGGGCGGCGAGCAGCAGCGGAAAAACCCCTCCGATAATCAAGTCGTCCACGCAGTGCGCGTCAGCATCAAGCCGATAGACCGAGTCGGCCGTCGGGGTCAGGACGTGGTGCCGAAGTGGCAGCGCCTGAAGATGCGCCAGGAGCTCTTCGCGCAGCGTGTAGACGACACGCTGCGCGACCTGTACTTGCATCTGTGTGTGGATCATTCGGATCACTTCGCTCACGACCTGGATGAACAGGCCCGCGAGCACGACCACGATGAGCAGCGCCACGGCGCTGCCGGCGATGGCCGCGGGGGTGATGGCCGCGAGTCCCTCGGGGAGCGGGAGGCCGCTCAGCACGTAGTCGACGATCACCTTGAGCGGCCACGGGGCCAGCGCGGCGAGTCCGACCTCTACAATCGACAGCGCAAGGATCGCTGCGGCCGGTCGACGATATGGCCGAAGAAACCCCAGCGTCCAGGTGACGACGTTCAACGGGACATCCTCAGCCGCTAGCCACCGGGGTCTTGGTGCGCCGTCGCTTGGCCGGCCGCACGCCCCGCTCGAACGTGGGCTTGACCGGGGGGTCGTCCTCGGCAGAGATCGGCAGCGTGCGTAGGCCCGCGGCGGTCGCCACGCGTGTGATCGCCCGGTCCAGGACCGTCGCGCCGCGGACCGCCTGCAAGGCGGCACGGGCGCCGATTCCGACGATGGCCAATGCCGCGACGAGCGAGGTCACCGAAAGGTCGTAGATGAACATCGAGGCGCTCGTGCCGATCGCTACGACGACTGCCACCGTGCCGCCGCGCAGGGTGCCCAAGAAGCTCGGACGAAGACGCGCGCGGACGCGAAACAAGCACGCTCCGTGCTCATGCTCCTCCAGGACCGTACGTACGTGGAGCCAGCCCCACTGACCGATCGCCAGACTCAGGTCCCGGTCAGCGCGCCATCCTTCGTCGACGTCCACGGTCTGGGCCGGACGGGAAGCGCGCAGCACGCTGACGAGCTCGTCGAGCAGGCTTGCTTGAGCCACCCAAGCCTCCCCCCAGAACGATCGCTCGGAGCCCGACTGCGTTACGAGCCGGGTCGCGGCTAATGCGTCGCGGAACGTAGGCTGAGGCGCCCTCCAGGGTTGGCTCGTCATGTGCTCGGGCGCGATGGGATGCGGGCGCGACAGGCCCTTCAGCCTGCCTCTGAAGCGGGCCAGCGGCTGAAGCAAGTGAAGCCACGCGATCAGCGACCGGTAAACGAAGCGGCTCTGGCCAGCGGAGCGGCGTCCGACGTCGTCTAGGCCATCGAGGTTGGAGCGCCAGCCGCATCGGATGCAGCGGACCACCGTCGTCGCGCCACCCAGGAATCCGGCGATGAGCGGGAGCCACGCGGCGTCCATGCCTGCGAGTGGTCCGAAGATGCCGATCATGAACATGACGAACGAGGCCGCCATCCAAGCCGGCGAGTGCGGCAGATAGTGCCACCGGTGCGCCTGCGTGCTGTATACCGACGGGAAGGCCGCGGTACCCCATACGCCCGTGTTGACCCGCCGCTCGGCTGCTGTCTGCAGGAACGGGAGCGGGCTGTACATCCGGCCGTGCCAGATCATCTGCCCGTGGAGAAACTTCTCAGGGTGATGCGCGTCGAGCCACGCTTCCCCCTCGCCATAACCCACCTGCTGGCGCCAATACGAGCGGACGCTCGCGCGATGGTGGTGCCAGACGAGGGCCGACGGCGCGAAGCCGATCTCCTGCTTCTTGGCTTGTAGTCGCCAGCAGATGTCTACGTCGTCGCCCGCACGCACATAAACCGGATTGAAGCCGTCTATGGCGATCAGCGCGTCCCGCCTGAACGCCATGTTGCAGCCCGGCACATGCTCGGCGATGCGGTCGTCGAGCATCACGTGGATCGGTCCTCCTGGCGCGCGCGCCACGCACTGGGCCAGCCAAGGGTCGTCCGCCGGTACCACGTTCGGTCCGCCGACGCCGACGACGTCCGAAGTGAGCAGTGGCTGCACGAGATAGTTCAGCCAATCGGCGTCGACCCTGCAGTCGGCGTCGGTATAAGCCACGATCTCACCGGTCGCCGCGCCGAGTCCGACGTTGCGGGCCGAGCCCAAGCCGCCGTTCGGTACCGCGATGACGCGCACCCCGGCGTGCGCCCCCGCGAGGTCGCCCGTTCCGTCCGTCGATCCATCGTCGACGACGATGACTTCCACGTCGGGATAGGTCAGCGCGCAAAGCGAGTGTACACAGTCGTCGATGGTTTCCGCCGCGTTGTACGCGCACACTACGACCGACACCTTCGGCCAGTTTCTCCGCTCGGAGTCCGGGAAGGGGACTTCGCCGAACGCCCGGCTCACCGCCGTCAGCGCTGGCTTCGGGTCGCGCGCTTCGTCGACCAAGCCGAAGGCCCAGTCCTCCACGGTCCGTCCCCCCCGCCACCACTCGTCTGTCCAGGAGTACGCAACCGCGCCGCAAGCTCCCTCCCTGAACGCCGTACGAAGGTGGGTGGCGGTGATGGAGGCCTGGCCTTCGAGTCCCTCGCGTATGCTGTCTCCACCTGCTTCCGCGAGCAGCAGGGGCCGGGCGCCCGCGAGGTGCTGCAGGCGAGCGAGGTAACCCCGAAGCTCTGGCTCCCGGTGCAGGTAGACGTTGTACGCGAAGACGTCGAATGCGTCGAGCTCGAGGTACTCGGTCGGCGGGAAGTTCACGTAGGTGAGCAGGCTGTCGGGTGCGGCCTCCTTCACATCGCGATAGAGCTCCCGAAGGAAACGCTCGATGCGCCGCTGGCCGTGCCAACGCACGATCCCCGGAGGAATCTCGTTCCCGAGCGCGAACAGGAGCGGCGCTGGGTGGTCCTCCATCCGGCGCACCTCGGCCCGCGCGTCCCGTCTGATTTGCCGCGTAAGCTTCTTGTCATCCAGGAACGGGATGTGCTGCGGCCACGCCAATCCGACCATGAGTCGGAGATCGTGTCGAAGGGCAGTGTCGAGTATGTCGGGCGTTGGCGGCGTGTAGGTCCGCACGGTGTTGATTCCCGCGGCCGCCATTGCGGCGAAGTCTTGCTCGACTCTTTCTCGGGGAGGGAATTGCGCTCCGTCGCGATCCGGCGCGAAGGTGCCGTACGCGACACCTTTGATCAGAAAACGACGCCCGTCGACCTCCAAGAACTTTCCGTCCACCCGAGAAGGGCCGGTGGATCTGCCGATCAGCTCGCCGCGCGAAGCCACGGGGGTACCTGCCGACTCAATCCGCTGATGCGGGTTGCGAGATCATGTCCATGAGCCAGTGACCCGACCGGTCTAGCTTGGCCCGGACGTAGCGGAGGTTGTGGCGGTTGATCCCTCCATAGATCGGCGTCCGCTCCAGCACCGAGATGCCGCCCTGCTCGACGGCCGCCACCTTGGCGGGGTTGTTCGTGAGCAGCTCGACCTGGGTGATCTCGAGATGGTGGAGAATCGCTACCGCCGCGTCGTACATCCTCTCGTCCGCACCGAAGCCGAGCACCCCATCGGCATCGACGGTATCCAGCCCGGTCTCCTGCAGCGTGTAGGCGCGGATCTTGTTGCCCAGTCCGATGCCCCGGCCTTCTTGCGCGAGGTACACGAGCACTCCGCCGCCCCGCTTTTTGAAGTGATCGAGGCTGCCGCGAAGCTGCTCGCCGCAATCGCAGCGCAGGCTGCCGAAGAGGTCGCCAGTCAGACAGGCGGAGTGGAGTCGAACCGGGACCGGCTCAGGCCAGCCTTCTCGAGCCCCAATCAGGACCGCCACGTGCTCCAGGAACCCGCCCCTCTCGCGGAAGAACACGAAACGGGAATGCTCGGCCCCGGCCAGCGGGACGGGTGCCTCCGCGACCCTCGTGATCTCGATTCCGGAGTGCTCGACCGCCTCGAAGACCTCCTCTTTGGAGACCTGGAGGACGGTGCCGTCTTCGATCCATCGGGCGACCATGGGAGCGTTGTCGTTCGCCTCCACGACCACGACCGCCGGAAGCAAGCGCCCGAACCGAGTGAGTGCCAAGCCGGCTGATTCGGCAGGGGTGGCGGGCCGGGGGTCGAAGCCGAGCCGGGACCCGTTGCTCCGAGCCGTTCCTGGGTCGGTCGCCAGGCCCATGATCGTGTCGGGCGTTTCGACGGCGTCCAGATTGAGGCTCAGGTCGGCCGTGCTGTCCGGCGCATCGATCCCCATGGCCCGACCGCGATGCGCCGTCACGACGAGTCGAAGTCGCCCCGCGAGCGAGCGTAGCTGAGCCAGGGTCTCCGTGCCGAGGCCCTCGACCGGCGCGACCAGCGCGCCGCGGCCGTTATGCCGGTCAGCGACGCAGAGGATGCGCCCCTGCTTTAGTTCGAAGACTCCGCGCTCGGCTTTGTGTGGCATTCAGGCAGGCAGTATCGTTGGGCCATCGTAGCCCCGACAACCTGGCGTCGTAGGACGGCGACGCCGCTCGGCGGGTCGTCCCAGACCGGTTCAGGGACTTCGGGCGATCGCGCCCGTTGGACTCCGGCCGATGAGGTACTCACGAAATCTGAGGCTCGGCTCCGCGTGGGTGCTTGTCAATGGCCTGCTCATGGCGCCGGTGACGGTCTACAGGCCCACGCCGAGCCCCGCGCCGAGCGTCCTCCGCCCCGTGATCCCGATGTAGGGTCGGTAATACTGGTCGAGTTGGAACCATGCGCCGATCGTCGACCCGGCGATCGATGCGACGCCCGGGAACATGTCGATCGCAAGCCGTCGGTCCGTGTTTTGATTCCACGTGGCGCTCACGAGCAGCGAGCCGCCCCTGTCGATCCAGACGCCTGTGGAGAAGCTGAAAAGCGCGACTTCGATGTGATCGGCGTCAAGCCGACGGTTGTGCGAATCGACACCCGCGCCGAATGCGACCTCCAGGCCGTCATCGCGCGGGATCGAGATGCCGACCTGTAGGCCGGCGCCCCCGCGAAGGAATACACGGTAGTCGTCCGTGTACCAGAGCTTCGGGCGGACGACCACGGCTTCCCCGTTGTTTGTCAGTCGCCCGCCGGGGAAGGTGATCGAGGCCTGCCGAGGCCAGACGACCGCACCCAGCTTCTCTGTCACAAAGCGTGCGATCGGGTCCTGGTGGAAGAGGATCATCCCCAGGGGGTCCATGATGACGAAGTCGATGAAGATGCCTGCCGTGCCGTGCTCCTGCACCCAGGGGTCGTTGACCGGTGTCTCATAGGCCTCGTTGATCGCCGCCGCGAACTGCGTCACGAGCAGCGCCGTGAGCGTCGGGAACGGCACGTTGTGGACCCGGTTCCACTCGAGGAGTCGCCGGTATGCGAGTCCTCCCTCGAGAAGGTGCCCGAAGTAGTTCGGCAGCCACTGGCCGTCGCGGAATTCGTCCCCCCCGAACGGGACGAGGTGCCTCTTCAGGACGTTCCCCCATCCGCCCGCGCGCTCCATGGCGGGCCCGGGATTCGTGACCGAGGCCCACACGGCTCTCCAGCCGTAGGGATACGAGAAGATGTGGCGGTCCTGGTCGTGCCACTGCGCGACCGCAAAGCCCTTGTTCAGGATCACATCCAGCGGACCGGCGTAGGCGTCGGTACCGTACGCTCGCCCTTTCACCAGATAGAAGTTGTGCCCAGGGGCCGCTGACAACTCCGCCGCGGCGCTGCTCGCGTCCGCCGCAGTGTCCGGCGGCGGCACCGGCAAGAGATCGGCCGAGCCGCCCGACTGCCCCTGCGCACTTGAGGCCAAACCCCAAAAAGAAGCGAAGACGGCCATCAGCAGGTGCAGCGAACACCGCCGGACCCTCAACCCGACCACCGTGTCAGTCCTCATTCTGCCTCCCCGCCCTTCACGCCCCGGCCTCAACATAACTGTTCCAGAACACGCGGCGTGCCTTTTCCGTTGCCTCGCCGGCCACACAACGCGGGGCATGAAATTTGGATGAATTCTGCGCCTGCCCCAACGGCCGTCACGACAGGTCGAGGCGACGCCGCGCTCTGCTTTTTGTGTGGCATTCGGGCACGCAGTATCGTTGGCCCATTCTTAGCCCCGCCAACCGGGCGTAGTAGGACGGCGACGACGCTCGGGCCGGCCGATGAGGTACTCACGAAATGATCAGGCTCGTGTCCGCGTGGGTGCTTGTGAATGGCTTGCTCATGCTGTCCACATGGGTGTCGGCCGCCGTCACCGATGCGCCGATGCCGCCGTGGCTCTCCGTGGAAGCGGCCCTCATCGTCGGGGGGATGGCGCTGTTGCGGCGGCGACGCTGGAGCCGCGCCCTGGCCTGGGTGCTGGCCGGGGTGGTGGTCCTGTCGACTGCGGCGTTGATGGCCGATCTCGTCTTTCGCGTGAGTCTCGGTCGTCCGCTCAACCTGTCCCTCGACCTGTATCTGCTGGACGCCGTCTACCGCCTCGCGGTTGGCAACTCCGGCGTCCTTCGCACGATAATCGGGGTTGGAGCTTTGGCCGTCCTAGGGGGATCGTCGCTGTACGCCACGGCCTGGCTGCTGAGGCCCTCGTCCCGTGACGAAGACTCTCTCCTTGTTCATCTCGTCCCGATGGCGGGGACGCGTGTGATCTTGGGTGCCGTCATGCTCGCCCTCCTGGGGCTGGGTGGAAGCGTACCTGTGGGGTCGTTTTTGGTCGATCAGGTCGCGGCGTTCCGGTCGACTCGCCTCGAGAGGGTTGCATTCGCCGCCGACCTCGAGCGTCAGCCACGCGCGTTCGCGGACCAGCCCGGGCTCCTGGAAGGCCTGAACGGCTATAACGTGGTCTTTGTCTATATAGAGTCGTACGGCACGGCGGCGCTCGAGGACCCTGAATTCGCGGCGGTCACGCGGCCCCGCCTCGAAGCGGCGGCCACCCGCCTTCAGGGCGCAGGTCTGCAGCTGGCCACCGGCACGCTCGCCTCCCCCACCCTGGGAGGGCAGTCCTGGTACGCTCACGGCACCATGCTCAGCGGGCTCTGGCTCGAGAATCAGCTCCGCTACGAGCTGCTGCTCGCTAGCGAGCGAGAGACCCTGGTGGACGACTTCCGACGGGCCGGGTACCGCACGGCGACCATGATGCCGGCCATCACGACGGCGTGGCCGGAGGCCGGTCGACTCGGCTACGACGACGTGTACACGGCTCAGAACATTCCCTACGCCGGCCCTCCATTCTATTGGGTGACCATGCCCGACCAGTTCACGTGGACCTTCCTCGGTGGCGTGGTCCGGAGGGCAACGACCCCACTTTTCCTTGAGGTCGGCATGCTGAGCAGTCACGCGCCTTGGACTCCGGTCCTGCCGCTCGTCGACTGGGACGGGGTGGGGGACGGAGCCGTCTTCGAGCCCTACCGCCTGGACGGATATCCGCCCGAAGAGATCTGGTGGGACGTAGCAGTGCTCCGGGACGGCTACGCTCGGTCACTCAGCTACTCGCTCCAGGCAATGACCGGGTTCGCCGAGCGCTTCCTGGACGATCGGACGCTGCTTGTCGTGCTGGGCGACCATCAGGCGGCGCCTTGGGTGACCGGAGCGAGTGGTCCGGACGTGCCCGTGCACGTCATCGCGAGGGACGCATCGCTGCTCGAGCCTTTCCTGGCATGGGGCTTTCAATCCGGGGCGTTCCCGGCTCCAGGAAGTGCGGACCACCGCATGGATGACTTTCGGGGATGGTTCGTGCCGGCGTTCAGCGGGCCGAATTGACACCCTTCACCGACGATCTCAGTATCCCTCGCTCGAGCTACCATCGTCGTGACCCGTAGACGCAGAGAGGCTATATGTCCGGATCTGATCAAGGCTCACCGCGCGGCATCAAGCTTGGCCTCTCGCTGCTCGGGGCCGGAATCCTCGGCTCGCTGATCCTCTACGCGCCGAGTGATGGCGCGGCGGCGCTTCCCCAACAGGCTCCGGCGGTCATCCAGGGACGGTTGGAGAATCTGGACCTGGGGAATCTGACGATTCGCCGCTTCCGGTTCGCCGCGGGTAGCCGACTGGGTTGGCACACCCACCTCGACGGCCCGCAGCTCCTCATGCAGGAGGAGGGCAGGGGCAGAATGCAGGAGCGGGGCGGTCCGGTCATCGAGTTGCTCCCCAACGTGCCGATCGTGACGCCCCTGGGCGTGGAGCACTGGCATGGCTCGGCGCCGGACGAGGCCAGCATCCAATGGAATATCTACGACGGCATCGGCGTGCCGGGCAGCGTGGCCTGGGGCGACTCCGTGACGACGGCGGAGTACACCGCGCCTCCGGGACGAACCGGGGGCTGACTGCTGTACGGTCGGTTGACCGCAATGCCACGCGGCCCCTAACGTCCTGCATAGGTCGCGGCAGCCGGTGACATTCATCTGCTTCCGCTGAGGGGATCGACTCAAGCTGGAATTCGTCACTGGAGGGGGAATGGAGCACTCATATTGGGTGCAGGGCTCTCGTCGTTTCATCGTCACGGCTCTGGCCGCCCTGGCTATACCGGCTGTGCTCGTCGCTCAAGATGAGGCGGCCGCACCGGAAGTCCCCCTACTGACCGAGGTCCTCGGCGACTTCTCCCGCCCGATCGACACCGATGTGCCCATGGCGCAGGCGTTCTTCGATCAGGGCATGCAGATGGTGTATGCCTTCACGTATCCGGTGGCGATCCGATCCTTCGAGGAGGCGCAGCGCCGGGACCCCAACTGTGCGATGTGCGCGTGGGGTGAGGCCCAGGCGCGCGGCCCCTTCCTCAACAGTCGGATGTCGAATGCGAACGCTCCCGGTGCGTACGCAGCGGCGCAGAGGGCGCTGTCCTTGATCGACCGGACCGACGACCCGAGGGAGAAG
>JAOTVA010000062.1 GCA_029863645.1 Gemmatimonadota bacterium | reverse complement strand
CGCCTCGCTCGGTAGGTCCAGATTGGCGCGCAACTCTACGTACTGCCCATCCTTGGTGATCGACTCGAGCGAGGCCACGGTGCTGATGTCCGCCTCCCACGACGTGAGCTGACGCTGCCGCACCGCGAAGTTCTTTTCGTCCTCCGGACCAGGATCGAGGACGACGCGACCGATGCGCCCGTCCAAGATGGCCCGCTGGCCTTCGTTGGCCCGCCTAGTGACATCGCCCAGGCTCACCACAGCCGGAATCTCCAGCGAACGCGCCAGAATCGCCCAATGGGCGGTCCGAGTACCCTTGTCCGTCGCGACACCCAACACCTTGTCCGGATCCAGGTGCACGGTCAGGCTCGGGGTCAGGTTCGAAGCGACGACGATGACGCCCTCCTCGAGCTCCGCCAGGTCAGTCGGATCGTGGTGCCCCAGCAGCCGGTGCAGGACGCGGATGACCATGTCCTCGAGGTCGTTCAGCCGGTCGAGCACCATCGGGTGGGACGTGCGATTCCACATGGCTTGGAGCTCAAGCATCCGCCACTCGAAGGCACGTTCGGCCGAGAGGTGGTTCTCGCTAATGTAGCGAACTGTCCCGTCGACCACCTCGCTGTCGTCGAGCATGAGGATCTGAGGCTCAAAGATGCGTGCCTCGATGGGTCCGAGCCGGGCCTCGGTGGCCACCTGGAGCTCCGCGAGTCGCTTCTGGGCCCACGACCTGGCCGCATGAAAGCGCTCGATCTCCGCCCCCGCCCGCTCTTCCGGGATGGTGACATGCGGCACGATCGGAATGCCCCACTCCAAGTGGAACACCTTCCCGGAGGCGATGCCTTCCGAGGCCGCCGTGCCGTCGAGGATCACCGACACTAGTGTTCCGTCCCAGAAGTTCGGTAGACACCGAGGGTGTCGAGGCGCCTTCCTGGCAAGGCGGGACGACGAGGAATAGCAGCGCTATTGCGAGGAGGACCAACGCAGCCAGGGAGGATGCATCGGCGCCCGAATGTCAGCGAACTTCTGGGACGGGACACTAGGCTTCCAGCTCCTCGAAGCCGCGCATGACTAGGTCGGACAGCGCGTCCACCGCGTCCACCGCGTCGTCGCCCTCGGCCGTCAAGCGCAGACGGCTCCCGTGCTCAGCCGCCAGCATCAGGACGCCCATGATGCTCTTCCCGTTCACCTCCAAGCCATCCTTCTCGACGCGGATGTGCGACGAAAAGCGACCGGCCACCTTCACGAACTCGGCAGCGGGGCGTGCATGCATGCCAGCGCGGTTCACGATCTCGACCTCGCGCTCGACCGGATCCGTCTGACTCATCCGAGGGCTCCAACGGCTGCGAGAATCGTGATGGCTGCGACCACGGTCACGGCCGCGGGCCTCCAAGCCCGGTGGCCGATGATCAAGCCGGCCAGGAACGCGCAGGCCGCAAGGACCGTCCAAAGCACGCCTGATGCAGCCAGACCACCGTCCCCGGCCAGTAGCGCGCCGACGAGAAGGCCCACTAAGAGCGCCACCCCGCCTTTGAGACGTTCGGTCCAGCGCGCCAGGTTGGCCCGCTCGAGTCTGCGCCCGACCAACTGTCCTTCGCTCAGGCCGACCCTGAAACCCCAGAAGCGTAGCCCAATGTGGCCGACGTTGTAGACCACGAGGAAGACCGCGGCGGCCCACCACCCGGGGAGGCCCATCCAATACAGCGCCAGGGCCAGGACCGAAGCACCCGGAAGCCATGCGGCCCAAACCAAACCGTCGCCGAGACTACCCAACGGGCCGCGGACGGCCAGCTTGAATCGCCGCACCAACTCGGGATCCGCGCCCTCCGCCTCCAGCTTGAGGGCTGCGCCCAACGCGACCCCTGCGAGGTAGGGATGGGCGTTGAAGTGCTCGAGATGGCGCTGAACGGCGGCATCCATGGCGTCCGGCTCTGAGCCGTAGAGACTCTTGAGGGCCGGCAACATCGAAAACGCGAACCCAGACCCGAGCATGGTGTGATAATTCCATGAGCCCTGGATCAGAAAGGATCGCATGAAGGCGGACGCGACCGCGGAGCGGGTCAGGGCCCGCCTCACAGAAATCGGGCCCCGATAATGCCCAGGGCTACGCCCGCAACGAAGACCGTCCTGCGACGACGAAAGCCGCCCAGGTCTCGTAGCAGGATCCCCACCGAGGCGGCGCCGCCCACGAGCAGGAGGCCGACCGAGCCCGCCGGCGAAAGCGCCCAAGGACCTTGCAGCCCGCCGACGATCGCGCGACCGACGATGACCCCCAGAAACGTGACGAGCGCCCCGCGCGCGAAGTCCACGAGAACGGCGCCCAGGTGAGCGGTCCAAATGTCGCGCGGACTGGAACTCCTCTGCCCAGGCTCGGGAACCAGCCGCGAGTTGAGCTGCCGCATGAGCGTCACAGACAGCCCTGCGAGCTGACCCCAGACGAGCCCGACGGCGACGGCCAACGGGAGCGCTCCCGCCGAGTCGGTGACCGCGGTGGCCGCCACCGCGACGACCGTGGCCGTAGCACCCTCCGGGAAGCGCGAGCCGCCTGTTGGAAAGGAGACGAGTAGATACAGCTCAAGGATGGTGCCCACGGCGACGCCCGTCAGCGGATCGCCGAGAAGCCACCCGACGAGCGCACCGGCGACGAGGGGCCGCGAGAACATGAACTGTCCCACGGACGTCCCGTCCAAGGCCAGCAGCCCTCCCAGGAGGCTCAGCTGGATGATTTCCATCGGCTCTTCGACAGGGTTTCGAGGCTCACCTTATGCGCGTCTGGAAGGTCGCGGGCCGTCACGTCTACGCCGGCTGCGGCCATGGCTTCCAGGTCGCGTACGTCATCGTCGTTGAGGTGGAGGTAGGTCAGGACCTCGGCGCGGCCGGGCCCATGCCGAAGCCCCCCAAGGTTGACGTGCTCGCCGTCCATGAGACGACCCTCGGCCAAGCGCCGCATCGTGGAAGTCTCCCGGGTCAGGAGAATGGACCGCAGCTTGCTCGCTTGCCATTCTGGGAGGCGATCCCTCGCCTCGTCCGCGGTAGAAAAGAGGACGTCGACGTCTCCGGACCCGAGCCGGTAGAGGTCCTGCTCCCACTCGCTAGCAGAAAGCTCGTCGTCCACGACGATGTAACGGTCGGGTCGGAGTTGGTGACCCCAGCCGATCACGACCTGTCCGTGGATCAGCCGCTCGTCGACCCGATAGAGGACGATCGACACCTAGGAGTCCGCCGCGGGTGTGGCCTGAATGGCGGCCCTTCCCTTCTCGACGACTCGCGCCGCGAGCTCGTGCACCGGCATGCTGCGGTGGAAGACGAAATCGAGCAGCATGGGGAGATTCACCCCGCAAACGACGGCTCGTCGCTCTCGGTCCTTACACGAGTACGCCGCAGCAATCCCGCAGCTGCCGGACCGCAAGTCCGTAAACACGATGACGGGCCCAGACCCTGCCGCCTCGTTGAGGTCGGCCGTGAGCTCGAGGGGACCCTTCCCAGCATTCGAGATCGCGATCAGGTCGTCGGCTACGTCCCCCGCGATGTGACGCACGGCGTCGACGAGGCCCTGGGGCATATCCCCGTGCCCGACCACGACGCCGCGGACGTCTGCGTCACTCATAGTCTTGCTCGAGGTACTGACGGAGCCTCCGGTCGAAGTTCTCCGCCGACTCGACACCGGTGTAGCGAAGGAGCTGGCTCATCGCGACGACCTCGGCGATGACGGTAATGTTCTTTCCGGGATTGAGCGGCACGGTGACCTTCGGGATGCTCACTCCGAGGATCTCTTCGTGCTCGCGCTCCAGCCCCGTCCGAGAGTATGATCGCTCCTGATCCCAGATCTCGAGATGGACGATGACCTCGATTCTTTTCTGTTGACGAATCGAGCGCACACCGAACAGTGCCTGGACGTCGATGATGCCGACGCCGCGGATCTCCATGTGGTGCTTCTGCAGCTCGTGTCCGTGTCCTATGAGCAACTCGTTGCCCCGCTTGGTGACCAAGACGAGGTCGTCCGCGACAAGCCGGTGTCCGCGCTCGACGAGGTCGAGCACGCATTCGCTTTTCCCGACCCCGCTGTCCCCGACGAACAGGACACCGATGCCGTACACATCAGCCAAGGATCCATGCAGCGTCGTCGTCGGGGCGAGCGCCTCTTCGAGGTACGGCTTGAGGCGCTGGTAGAACTCCTTCGTGCTCTTCGCCGAGCGGAGAATGGGGACACCCATCTCGGTCGCGACCTCAAGAAAATAGCGCGGAACCACCTGCTTCTTCGTGACGAAGGCGGCGGGCACCCCGTAAGCGAACAGAGCCGCCAGCCGCTGGCGGGCGTCCGCCTCGTCGATCGAGGCGAGGTAGGTCATCTCGGTCTCACCGAAGACCCACATCCGCCCGCCCGGCACGCGCGCCGTATGGCCGGCCAAAGCGAGTCCGGGCGAAGTCACGTCCGCGTCGTCGGTTACAGCCTCTAGGCTCACGCCCTCTGTGAGGACTTCAAGCTCGAGGACGTCGCTTCTCGCGTCGAGCAGCGCCTGGACTGAAAGCGTGCGCGGAGTCAGGGGTGCCACGGTCGGATCAGCTACATCCTATGAGGACCGAGTCCGTCATTCACCACCAACCCCCTCGCTCAGCGGTGGCGCCTTGTGGTCCGTCCGCCGCTCGCGCTGCTTACGAAGCCGTCGCCTAACGTGGTCGACGACCTCGTCGAGGGCCGCGCGAAACTCCGGCCCTTCCCCGCGGGCCACGATAGGTTCGCCGCCGTCGATGTGGACGATGACGTCGGCGATCTTGACCAGCTTCTCTTCCATATAGATGACATCGGCGGCGGACGCCCGGGGCGAGTACTTCGAGAGGGCCTTTACCAGCTCCTCCGTCCGCTGCAGAACGTCGCTCGGCACCTCACAGTGCCGCGCCGTGATTTGAACTCTCAACGAATTGTCTCCCGGGTGGTTATAGACGTGTTGCGTGCAAAAAAGCTACTCGTGGCCGTCTCCGACAACCAGCCGCCCCAAGTGTGCTTCCAAGGCGTCGGCCGAGGCCTGCCAAGAGAGCGTCTGAGCGAAGTCCCTGGCCTGTCGGCCCATCTCCTCCCGCCGTGCGGTATCTCGTAGGAGCTGGCACAAGGCCTCGGTCAGGGCGCCCAAGTCCCCATGAGGGACCAGGAGCCCTGTCTGGTCGTGTAACACGGACTCGCGCAGGCCGGGAGCATCGCTCGCGACGCTCGGAGTGCCGCACGCCGCAGCCTCGATGTTTGTGATGCCCCATCCTTCCTTGGGCGACGTGAGGACGTGAACCCAGGCGCGCCTCAGGAGGTCCAGCTTCGCGAGCTCGTCCAAAAAGCCGAGAAAGCGCACGTGGGCGTCGATCCCCAGCCGGCGTGCCTGAGCCTCGAGGGCCTTACGCTGGTCGCCCTCCCCCGCGATGAGTAGCTCGACGTCCACTCCCTGTCCGACGAGTGCGTGAACGGCGTCAATCGCGAGGTCGACCCGTTTGTATTTCTTGAGCCGACCCAGGAAGGCGAGCGTCGGCCGTTGCGCCCTGGCCCCTATAGCTGGCGAAAAGAAGTCGACGTCGATGCCGTTCCGGATCACGGTGATCTGGGCCGGGTCGATTCCCCGTCGCGCCAAGTCCTCTTTGGTACTCTCGGAGACGGCGATTACCGGGGTGTTCCGATACACGAAGGGAATCGGTCGCTCCAGAAGTACGGTCGCCAACGCCACGGGGAGTGGCCCCGCCTGGAACGCGGTCGCGCCAAACAGGTGATGCGTGAGCAGCACGACCGGGGCATTCGTCCAGCGTGGACTGAAAAGCGGGACCTTGTTGAGGTCCTCTACGACCACGTCGAATCGAGCCTGGGCGAGGTGCCGCTTGAAATAGCCCGGCGCCGCGAGCGAGAAGCTGTAGCGACGCCCGCACCGATGGATGTCGATGCCGTCCAGGACCGTCCGGGTTTCGCAGCCAGACCACCCCGAGACCAGGGCCGAGACCGAATGCCCTTTCCCCGCGAGGCGTCCGAAGACCTCGTGCAGATGCGTCTCGGCCCCACCGGCCCGAGGATTCTCCCGGTCCAACCAGTTGATGACGAGGATCCTGAGCTTGCGTTCGGTGCCCACCGGCCGATTCACCCCAGGTCCGGGGAGCTCTTGTAGAGCGCGTCGAGCACCCCGTTCACGAAGCCAGGCGACTCATCCCCACCGTAGGCTTCGGCGAGCAGGATCGCCTCCTGGATCGCGACTTTCGGCGGGATCTCGGGCATATAAAGGATCTCCACCGTCCCGATCCTGAGCACGGCCCGGTCCATGCTGGAGAGGCGGTCCAGCCGCCAGTTGTCCAGCGCGCCTCGCAACGCTCGGTCGACATCGGCAATGTGCTCGTCCATCAGGGTCAGGACTCGTCGCACATAGGGAAGGCGTCGCTCCGAGACGTTCCGCGTCGCTACGGTGTGCCCCATCGCGTCCAAGAGCGTTGCTTCCGAGCCCTGGCTCTCCCAGCGGTAGTGAATCTGAAGGATCCACGCCCGCGCGCGGCTCCGGTCGATCCGCTCTCCACGCCCGAGAGGCACGGCTTCGGTCAATCGGCCCCCAGACCCCGGAACACATAGACCATCTCCAAGACGGCCATGGCCGCCTCATAGCCTTTGTTGTCCGGGCCATCACCCGCACGAGCCATGGCCTGAGCGCGCGAGTCGGTGGTCAGGACGCCGAAGGAAACCGGAATGTCGGCGCCCCGGGCCACCGCACCCAAACCGAGCGTGGCCTCTGTGCACACGTAGTCGAAGTGGGGCGTCTCTCCGCGAATCACGCAGCCCAGCGCGATAATCGCGTCGAAACGTCCCGCCTCGACGGCTCGCGCCGCCGCCTGGGGAAGCTCCCACGCACCCGGCACGCGCCACGTCTCGATGTCCGCCTCAACGGCGCCGTGCGCCAACAGGGCCTTCGTGGCCCCCGTGACGAGGCGATCGGTGACTTCGGGGTTGAAGCGGGCTGCCAAGACGGCGACGCGCAGTCCGGCGGCCGCGGTGGCTCCCTGCTGCGCCGACGCCGGCAGACCCTCAGAGGTCACAAGATGTGTCCCAGCTTGGCCCGCTTGGTGTCGAGGTAGCGCTCGTTGTGCTCTCCCGGCTCCACGAGCAGCGGCTCGCGGCCCGTCACCTCGATGTCGTAGCCGTCCAGCCCGATGATCTTGCGCGGGTTGTTCGTGAGCAGGCGAATCGAGTGAAGCTCCAGGTCGAGGAGGATCTGGGCCCCGATTCCGTAGTCGCGCAGGTCAGGCTTGAAGCCCAACTCGGCGTTGGCCTCCACGGTATCCATGCCGCCGTCCTGCAGGTGGTAGGCCTTCAGCTTGTTGCCGAGTCCGATGCCTCTGCCCTCCTGGCGGAGATAGACCAGAGCGCCCAGCCCCTCTTCCTCGATGCGCTTCATTGCAGCTGCAAGCTGCTCGCCACAGTCGCAGCGCCGGGACGCGAATACGTCACCAGTCATGCACTCGGAGTGCATCCTCACCAGGACGTTCGCCTTCCCCTTGAGTTCGCCCTTCACGAGCGCCACGTGCTCGCGGCCGTCCAATACGCTGCGGTACGCGATGACCCGAAAGTCACCGTGGGCGGTCGGCAAGCTGGCCTCGGTGATCCTCTCGATGATGCGGGTCTTCGTGAGCCTGTACGCGACGAGCTGCGCTACGGTGATGAAGCGGAGGTCGTGTTCCTCCGCGAACCGCTCCAGCTCGGGGCGGCGCGCCATCGTCCCGTCTGCCTGCAAGATCTCGCAGATGACACCCGCCGGCTCGAAGCCCGCGAGTTGAGCCAGGTCGACCGAAGCCTCGGTTTGTCCGATGCGACGTAACACGCCCCCGGGCTTGGCCCGCAACGGGAAGATGTGCCCCGGGCGACGCAGGTCGGCCGGAACGGTGTCAGGGTCCAGAAGGACCTCGATGGTCTTCGACCTGTCCTGCGCGCTGATCCCGGTCGTGACCCCGAATCGACGGTGCGCGTCGATGGACACCGTGAACGCGGTGTTCTGCGGGTCGGTGTTCTTGTCCGTCATGGGCGGAAGGTCCAGCTCGTCCGCCCGTTCCGGCGTGAGCGCCACGCAGATGAGACCCCGGCCGTGCTTCGTCATGAAGTTGATGTGGTCGGGCGTCACCGCCGCGGCCGCCATGACGAGGTCGCCTTCGTTTTCCCGGTCCTCGTCGTCCGCCACGATCACCATTTCACCGCGGCGAATCGCCTCCACGGCGTCCTCGACTCGGTCGAACTTCATGTCTGCTTCCTCAAATGAGGCCGGTGTGCACTACTTCCCGGCGCGTTCGGCCAGGACCTTACCCACGTACTTCCCGATCAGGTCCCCCTCCACGTTGACATCGGCTCCCGCCTCGAGAGCGCCCAGATTGGTGTGTTCGTACGTATACGGGATCACCCCGATGCGGAAGACGTCGTCGCCAAGATCCTCGCTCACGGTGAGGCTCACTCCGTTTATCGCGACGGATCCCCGCGCCACGGTCAGCGAGGCCACGCCGGGAGGGAGTCTGAAGTCCATCAGCCAGAACTCCCCCTCCATGATACATCGAGTGAGCTCACCTATGCCATCTACATGTCCCTGAACAAGATGGCCATCTATACGCTGATGGATCTCGAGCGCGCGTTCGAGGTTGACTCGGCTGCCCTCATGGTACTGTCCGGCGATCGTGCGTTCGAGTGTGGTGCCAATCACATCGACACGGAAGTGCGCCTCGGAGCGTTCTACGACCGTGAGACAGGCCCCGTCCACTGCCACGGAGTCGCCGGGTCGGAGCTCGGTGGTCAGCCCAGAATCCTGGACGCTGAACCGACGGGTAGTATCACGGTCTTCGACGTCGCGGATGGTCCCCGTGGCTTCGATGATCCCGGTAAACATCAGGCCTTCTCCTGCCGGTCGAGCACGATCAGGGTGTCGCGTCCGAAGAGCTCCGGCGGACCGGCCGGCTCGAAGTCGTTCCAGTCCAAGTCCGCAGCGTCCGCCAAAAACGCCTCTACGCCCTCCGACCCAAACGTCGTCGGCGCCACGAATAGGTAGAGGCGCTGCACCCGCTCCTCTCGCAAGAGAGACGCCGCCAAGCGGGCGCCTCCCTCACAGAGGATCGAGCGGACGCCCAACCCCCAGCACACAGCGAGGACCTCGCCCAGATCGAGCCCGTCGCGGTGGCCAGCCACAGGATGCACATGCGCCCCAGCCGCCTCCAACCGTTCGATTGTAGCCTCCGACAGGTCGGCAGCCACGAACACGTGGATCGGAGCCCGTTCCTGGTCTTCGAACACCGCGGCGTCCGAGGGAAGCGTTCCCATGGCATCGAGCAGGATGCGTCGGGGCAGCTCGACTCCCGAGTCGGCGAGACGCGGCGTCAGGCGCGGATTGTCGGCCTCCACCGTCCCGGAGCCCACCATGATGGCGTCGAATCCGGTCCGTAGCCGGTGGCTCTCCCGCTCGGACTCAGTCCCGGTCACGCGCGTGCGCTCGCCAGCACGCGCTGCGATCCGCCCATCCATGCTCATGGCGAGCTTGAGCGCGACGAAGGGTGCTTCGTGACGTGCAGTGTGAAAGAACGCAGGGTTTTCGGCCCGGCCTACACGATCCGGCCAAACGGGTCCGATCACCTCTACGCCTCCCTCCCTCAGCACGTCGCCCCCGCCCCCGGATTCCGTCCCGGGATCGCGTGCACCGAACACCACGCGTTTGATACCGGCACCGAGAAGCGCGCCCGCACACGGTGGCGTCTTTCCCTGGTGCCGGCACGGCTCGAGGCTCACGTAGGCCGTCGCCCCCTCGGCCCGATGCTTGGCCACCTCGAGGGCGGCGATTTCGGCGTGGGGGCCACCGAACATGGCGTGATAGCCCTCCCCGACGGTCTCCTTCCCCTTCACGATCACGCACCCGACAAGTGGGTTGGGGTGCACCCGGCCCCACCCTTTGCGACCTAGTCGGAGCGCGCGATCGAGATACGCGGCGTCCTCGGCGGAGATTTCCAGCTGGGTCACAGCTTGAGCAGCACGGTGACGCTCCCGAAAAGCGAGCGACTGCCGGGGTCGTGGCCGGTGCCCGTGTAGCCGGCGATAGGGTCGAAGCCGTCGGCCCACCCGCCTTCGAGGGTGAGCCAGGCGAGAATCCCCAGCTGCTTCGTGACGCTCCCGAAGTAGAGGCGCCGACGACCCTCCAAGGATCCGGAAGACGCCGCGATACCGGCCAGTCCATCGGACACGAGCAGGCTCACGTCGGACGAGAAGTCATCCCATCCCAGGCCCGCGAGGACGCCAAACGCGAACAGGTCCTTGCTGGCCGTGACCCGGAGCGACGTGATGGAGGGATCGAGCATCAGTTCGACAGCATCCCCGGAGCCGGAGTCCCCTAGGCGAACGTCACCCGAGAAGCGGCGCGCAACCGAAACGGAGACGCCTGGAAGCGTGAACGACTCCTGCAGGATCCCGAGACGGGCTCCCAAGGACAGCACGTCCACGCGACCGTCGAAGCCGGACGCGTCCGAGAGGAAGAGGAAGCTCGCGTGCCCCATCACGTCCACAGACAAGAACCCGCCCACGGTCGGCAGGAGACGGAAGCCGTCGAAGACACCGAACCCGAGGCCCGCCTCAACCTGACGCGTCAAAGAGGACGCCTCCGTGGACCCATTCGGGTCGCCCGGGGCGGGCACGCCGAAACGTTGGACGCCACCGCGCAACCATGCGGCGATGCGCGGCATCCCGCCGAGGCGCCGGCCCAGGGTGGAGCCCTCGCCCGGAATCTCGGAACCCGGCCCGGCCATCGAGCCGACGCCCGCGACTACAGCGCGCGCCGCGACGGCTGCTGCTGCGCACGTCGCTCCATCTCCCCCGGCCGTTTGGCACGTGGCAGAGAGGCTCTCGGCGGTCTGTGCGGCGCCCACCGCCGGGACCCCCGCCAGGGCCGCGAGCGACAGAAAGAGGGCGGCGGATGCGACTCTCACCGGTAGCGTACCCCTTCCCCTGACTCGACGGACCCGATGGTCCAGGACGCGACACCCCGCGCCTCCGCGGCGGCGCTCACGGAGGCTGCCGCGCCCGCGTCGACCACCACGATCATGCCGATGCCCATGTTGAAGACGCGGTCCATCTCCTCCGTGGCGACGCGACCCGCATCCTGCAGCGTCCTGAACACGTAGGGAACGTCCCACGCGTCGCGATCGATGACCGCCCCCAGCCCCTCGGGCAGGACGCGGGGGAGGTTGCCTGGGATCCCGCCCCCCGTGATGTGGGCGACGCCATGCACGAGGTCTCCGGCCAGCGGATCGCGAAGAACCGTCAGGTAGCTCCGGTGGATCGCCAGCAGCTCGTCGCCGACCGTCCGATCGGTCCCCGGCAGCTTCTGGTCGACCGTAAGGCCCATCACGTCGAAGACGATCTTCCTCGCCAAAGTGTAGCCGTTCGTGTGCAGGCCGGACGAGGCGAGACCGACCAAGGCGTCGCCGTCACGGATCCTCGATCCGTCGAGCACCCGCGCACGTTCGACCACGCCCACCACGAAGCCCGCCAGGTCGTATTCGCCGGTCTCGTAGAAGCCCGGCATCTCAGCCGTCTCACCACCCAGGAGAGCACACTGGTTCTCCTTGCACGCGGTCGCGACGCCTGAAACGATCTCTTGGACCACGACCTCATCCATGTCGCCCGTCGCGAGATAGTCCAGGAAGAACAGGGGCCGGGCGCCCTGGACGAGAATGTCGTTGACGCAGTGGTTCACGAGGCATTGGCCGACGGTGTCGTGCCGGCCGGCGGCGAACGCCACCTTCAGCTTGGTGCCGACTCCGTCCGCGCTGGATACGAGCACCGGCGAGGCCATTCCTGGCGGGACCGCATAGAGGCCCCCGAATGCGCCGAGCTCCGAAAGCGTGTGTTCGTCGCGGGTCGATTCGACCAACGACTTCAGCCGCGCCTTGGCGCGCTCGGCGACGTCGAGATCGACGCCCGCGTCGCGATAGCTCAGGCCGTCAGACATTCGCCTGAGGCACAGGAGCCTCGAAGGCCGTGATGTCGCGGAACTGCATGAGTCGCGATTCGATATCGGCGATGGGCAGGTCGATGAGTCGGTCCACGCTGAACTTCTCGACCGCGAACGATCCCAGGACCGAGCCGTAGACCATGGCCCTACGCAAATCGCTAGGTGACACCGAACCGGTGCTCGCCAAGTAGCCCATGAACCCGCCTGCGAAGGAGTCACCGGCCCCGGTGGGATCGAATACCTCCTCGAGCGGGAAGCCGGGCACGAAGAAGAACCAGTCGTCGGCGAAGAGGATGGCACCGTGCTCACCCTTCTTCACCACCACGATCTCCGGCCCCCTCTTCTGCACCCACCGAGCCGCCTTGAGAAGGTTCGGCTCGCCCGCGAGCTGCCTCACTTCTTCGTCGTTGACCATGAGAATCCGGACCCGACCCAAGAGCTCGAGAAGCGCGTCCCGGTTCCCCTCGATCCAATAATTCATCGTGTCGCACGCGACCACTTCGGGAGACTCGACCTGGTCGAGTACGTCGTGCTGGAGCGACGGGTCGATGTTGCCCAAGAAGACGAAGCGCTCGGCCCGGAAGCGCTCGGGAATCTTTGGCTCGAAGTCCGCGAAGACGCCGAGCTTGGTCTCCAGTGTGTCCCGCGTGTTCAGGTCGAAGTGATAGCGACCGGCCCAGAAGAAGCTCTCACCTGTGCGCTGCTCGATGCCGGAGAGATCGGCGCCGCGCTCACGAAGAAAGTCGAGCCGCTCGAGGGGATAGTCCTCGCCCACGACCCCGACCACCCGCACCGGCGTGAACAGGCTCGCGGCAGCAGTGAAGTACACGGCCGACCCGCCGATCACCCGCGCGGCCTTCCCGAAGGGGGTCTCGACCGAGTCGAGTGCAACGCTACCTACGCAGAGGATAGACACCTGGGTCAGTCTCGCCGTGAGTGAGGATTGGTCATGAGGCAACGGCCTCGGTGGTCGCCCGCACCAAGCGCTGCGGGGCGTCGATGCCAAGAACCGTGAGGCCGTTACGAAGCACGATCTGTACCGCGCGTGCGAGCGACAGTCGCGCGCTACGCAGAACCGAGTCGTCGACCAGCACGGCGAGTTCAGGGCTCCTCGTCGGATTACCCGAGTGGTACCAGGCGTTCGCGGCGCCCGCCGTCTGCTCCAAGTAGTCGCAAAGAACGTGTGGGGACATGCTTGCGGCGGCTCGCTCAATCGTCGCCGGAAACTCCCGCAGGCGCTTGAGCAGGTCGCGCTCCAGGTCAGCGCCGAGAACGTCCAGGTCGGAAGAGCCGCCTTCGAGCTTCTCGGCGTTTACGCCCGCCTTGGCGAAGATGGAGCACATGCGCGCGTGGGCGTACTGGACCTTGTAGACCGGGTTCTTGTCCGACTGGTCGAGAGCCATGTCGAGGTCGAAGAGGAGCTGCGCATCCGGCTTCCGCATCTGGAAGAAGTACCGTGCGACGTCGACGCCCACTTCCTCGTACAGCTCACGAAGCGTTACGCCGGACCCAGCCCTCTTGGAGAACTTCACCTCCTGCCCATCTCGCTCGACCCGCACCATTTGATGCAGCACATACTGCGGGTATCCCTCGGGCAGTCCCAGGGCACGCACGCCGCTCAAGACTCTCGCCATGGTCCCGTGGTGGTCCGATCCCTGAACGTTGACGACGCGGTGGAATCCACGATCCCACTTGTTTTTGTGGTACGCGACATCCGGTAGGAAGTACGTGGGCAAGCCGCTGGTGCGAATCATCACGCGGTCCTTCTGGTCGCCGAACTCGGTCGTCTTGAGCCAGGTCGCTCCGTCCTTCTCGTAGACGAGGCCTGTGCTCCGCAGCTGCTCCACCGTGCCGTCCACGAGGCCCTCCTCGTACAACGACGACTCGAGGAAGTACTCGTCGAAGTGCACACGGAAGTCGCTCAAGTCGCGATCCTGCTCTGCCCGAAGGATGCGCACCGCGAACTTGCGGATCTGGTCCAATGCGTCACCGGAGTCGTCTTTGAGGAACTGCTCCCCAACTTCTGCCACCAGGTCCTCCGCCACCTCCGCAACGTAGTCGCCCCTGTAGCCATCGGGCGGAAGCGACTCGTCGCGGCCGAGCCGTTGCCGATAGCGCGCCCTGACGCTCCGCGCGAGAAGGTCCATCTGCCGACCCGCGTCGTTGTAGTAGTACTCGCGATGGACCTTCCAACCGGTCCACTCGAGCAGCGACGCGATGGCGTCGCCTAGAGCAGCCTGGCGACCGTGCCCAAGGTGCAGGGGGCCGGTCGGATTGGCGGATACGAACTCCACCATGACCGTGTGTCCGCCCCCGGTCTCGCTCCTGCCGTAGCCGGCATTCGCGCGAAGAATTTCGTCCAGCACGGAGGCCACAGTACCCGAGCTGAGCCTGAAGTTAAGGAATCCTGGACCTGCGACCTCCACGGATTCCACACCCGCAGCAGCCAAGTCCAGGCGGCCCGCGATCTCTTCTGCAACCTCGCGCGGCTTCCGATGCAACCGACCGGCCAGGGCAAGGGCGATGTTCGTGGACAGATCGCCGTGCGAGGGGTCGCGGGGCCGCTCGAGGCGGACGTCATCCGCACTTGCACCCAGCCCCTCCAGTACCGCCCCCAGCGCGGCGCGGATCGCTTCCTGGGGCACGGTTAGGAGTCCGACGAGGACTTGGTACCCCCGCTCCCGCTTGGTTTGTCGCCGCTCTTCGGGCTCGTCTTCGAGGCATCATCCTTGGACTTGCCCGGCTTGTCCGAGGTCGAGCCGGACTCTTGGGACGCCTTCTTCTTATAGTCGTCCGAGCGGGAGTCCGTGATGTAGAAGCCCTCGCCCTTGAACAGGAATCCGGCGCCGCCCGAGATCTTTCTCCCGGCGGGGGCGCCGCATTCGGGACAATCGGCACCCGCCTCGTCGGTCATCTTCTGGAAGACCTCGAAGCGGTGGCCCTTCGGGCACTCGTAGTCGTACGTCGGCATGGTCTGCGACCGGCGATAATTCAAGGAATTCCAAGCCCAGGAAGCTAACCAGCGTCGGCGTGGGTGCCTACCCGTCGTACGAGCCCCACTCCCCCCGCAGTGCGTCGCTGATCTCGCCCAACGTCACGTCGGCCTTCACCGCATCGATCATCGGCGGGATCAAGTTTTCCGTGGAGCGTGCCGCGCCCCGGATGCGCTCCAAAGCTTCACCGGCCGCCCCCGATGGCCGGGCTCCCTTTAGCGCCACGAGGCGCTCCACTTGGGCCCGTTCCAACGAGCTGTAGTCAGGCGGCCTGAGCTCGGGAGGTGGCTCTTCCTCAGTGTGAGCGTTCACGCCGACGACCGTGCGCTCGCCAGATTCGATCTCCATCTGGAAGCGGTATGCGGCTTCTTGGATCTCGTGCTGCATGTACTCGATCGCCTTCGCGGCGCCGCCCAGACGCTCGATGGCGGCGATCTCCTCCTTGGCTCCGCGCTCGATCTCGTCCGTGAGGGCCTCCACGTAGTAGGAGCCCCCGAGTGGATCGGCGGAGCGGGTCACACCCGACTCGGCCGCGAGAATCTGCTGGGTGCGCAGCGCCAGCTTCGCCGCCCCTCGGCTCGGCAACGAGAGTGCCTCATCGTATCCGTTGGTGTGCAACGACTGGGTCCCCCCGAGCGTGGCCGCGAGTGCTTGTATGGCGACCCGCACGACATTGTTGAGTGGCTGCTGCGCGGTGAGTGTCGAGCCACCGGTTTGCGTGTGGAAGCGTAGCTGGCACGCGCGGTCCGAGGCATCGAACCGCTCGCGTAGCAGCGTGGCCCACAACCGTCGCGCGGCGCGGAACTTGGCCGCCTCCTCTAAGAGGTCGTTGTGCGCCGCGAAGAAGAAGGAGAGTCGAGGCGCAAAGTCCTCGATGCCCAGCCCGGAATCGAGCGCCCGGGCCACGTACTCCAGACCGTTCGCGAGCGTGAATCCCACCTCCTGCGGCGCGGTCGATCCGGCCTCCCTGATGTGATAGCCGGAGATCGACACGGGATTCCACTTGGGAATCTCACGGGAGGTGAAGGCGATGACGTCGGAGACGAGCCGGAGGCTCGGCTCTACCGGATAGATGTAGGTGCCGCGGGCGACGTATTCCTTCAGCACGTCGTTCTGCACCGTACCCGCCAAAGCCTCCCGCGAAACCCCCTGCTCGTCCCCGAGCGCCACGTAGAGAGCCAGTAGAATCGGCGCCGTGGCGTTGATGGTCATAGAGGTCGATACGGCGTCCAGTTGAATGCCGTCGAAGAGCCTCCGCATGTCCGCCAGCGAGTCGATCGCTACCCCGACGCGACCGACTTCCCCCGACGCCATGGCGGCGTCGGAGTCGTACCCCATCTGGGTCGGCAGATCGAACGCGACAGACAAACCCGTTTGGCCCCGATCCAGGAGGTACCGAAAGCGCTCGTTCGTTTCGTCCGCGGTGCCGAAGCCGGCGTATTGGCGCATGGTCCACACCCGACCCTGGTACATGTCGGGATAAATGCCGCGTGTGAACGGGTACTTGCCGGCTTCTTCAGTCACGCGGGCTCCGAGTCGGCGGCGGAGAGCTCGATGAGGACCTGATCCTTCTCGACCGCCTGCCCTTCGCTGACGTGGACCCGGGTGACCGTGCCGGCCGACAGAGTACGCAGCTCGTTTTCCATTTTCATGGCCTCCACGATGACCACTCCCTGGCCCTCCTCGACCCGGTCGCCCTCCTCGACCTCCACCCGGAGGACCATGCCCGGCATGGGGGCGACGACGGGTCTCGGACCGACCGGACCGGCTCCGACACCCACCATGTCGCGGATCGCCTTGGTGCGCTCGTCGAAGACTTCCGCCTCCACGACGGACCCCCGTATCTGCACCCTCCAGCGACCCTTCGCGGTGCGCTGGGCCACGAGCGGGTAGGTGGACCGATCCAGGTGCAGCGCACTCACTGGAGAGGTGGCGGCGTGGAATAGTCCGGCGTCGACGAGCCGCCCGTCGACGAGGACCCCGTCCGCACCGACATCGACCTGGAAGGCGCGCCCACCGGCCGTCACGTGGTAGATCATCGGGCCGTCATTACCAGAACGGTCTCGACGTGGGCCGTCTGAGGAAAAAGATCGAAACACACAACCGACTCCACGGCGTACGAGCCCGCCAGACCGGCGACGTCGCGGGCGAGCGTGGCCGGGTCGCAGCTCACGTAGACCACGCGACGGGCTCCCCCACCCGCGATGACCGCGATGGTGTCGGGGTCGAGACCGGTCCGCGGTGGATTCACGATGAGGAGGTCGGCGGGGAGCGCCTTGGGCAGCAGTGATTCGACCGTGCCTTGGAGGACTGAGAACCCAGTCGGGGCCTCTCGCTCGGCCTGGGTACAGGCGCCCGGGTCCCGCTCGATACCGGTGACGTCCCACCCCTTCTCGGCCAATGCGCGACCGTATCCCCCGACGCCACAGTAGGCATCCACGGCCCGGGTGCCTTCGCCGGCGACCTCGACCACGCGGTCCCGCATCATGGTCGCCACTTCCGGGTTTACCTGGACGAACGCGGGCCCTCCCTCGTCGAACACACCCGTGAGCAGACGCGGCTCCGAGGTCGCGGCTCCGGAGCGATGCCAGATGGCGCTCAGGCTCGGCACCGCGGCGGAAAGCTCTTTCGCGGACCAGGCGTCCTGCCCCCCGTCGACCACGAGGGCCACGCCCTCCGAGGTCTCGCGCAGTGTGAGCCGCAGCCGGCCGGACGCCGGCAGCAGGCGGGCTCCTTGGCCCCACCCCAGCCGCAACGCCTTCCACGCGCCCTGCAGCGCCGGACGCGGCAGCACGCACTCCCCCTTTACGTCGATGACGTGGGCCGGCCGGCCGAGGGCGTGAAAGCCAGCCACGACGAGGCCACCCCTGAGACGGCGCAGCGTGAACGAGACGCGGTTCCGGTACTCTGTCTCCCGGGGAGAATGCACGACTTCGGGAGGCTGCACGTCCGTCATGTGCCCGATGCGCGTGAGCGCGTCCGCCACGATGCGCCCCTTCCAGTGCACCTGCTGCTCGTAAGGCAGATGCTGCAGCTGGCATCCGCCGCACGTGTCGTAGAGCGCACAGAGGGCTGACTGGCGGTCGCCCGAAGGCTCCTCGATGTGCTCG
>JAOTVA010000011.1 GCA_029863645.1 Gemmatimonadota bacterium | reverse complement strand
GGGCTCCACAGCACTCCTGCCCGACCACCGCGACGACCTCGAAGCCATTGGCCTCTAAGGTTCTCCTGGTTGACGCGTTCACGTGGGCGTACAGTCCATCTTGCACGCACCCTATCAGCAATCCGACGCTGCCACGGGCGGCAGGTCGCGCTGACTGCCCCGGATTGGCACCCGCCGCGTCGACGGGCCGTCCCACGCCAGCCAAGCGCCAGGGGGCACTCGACGCCAGCATGGCCAGACCGAGGCGTGCGTTCCGGAGAGGCCGCACGGCCGGCATGAACTTCGCGCCCAACGCCGCCAGCCCCGTGGCCCGGAGTAGCCGACCTCCCAGGAAAAGCGCGCCACGCAGCGGGGGCGATGCCATCACGGTCAGCAGCCCGCGCGTGAGCCGACCCGGGGGCACGTGACTCGCCGCCGTGTGTCTCGCAAGCTCGAGGAGGGTGCCGTACTCCACGCCCGAGGGACAAACTGGCTCGCATGCGCGGCAGCCGAGGCAGCGATCGATATGCGTGCCGAAGGCCTCAGACGCGGGGTCGAGGCGGCCCTCCACGACGGCCTTCATCAGGTGCAATCGCCCTCGAGGGGAGTCCGCCTCGTCTCCCAGTCGCGTGTACGTCGGACAAGCCGGAAGACAAAAGCCACAATGGACGCAGGGGACCAGGCGGTCGGCCTGCGCCCTCATCGCGTCGGCGAGCGCGTCGCTCGCCGGGGAGGAGGCTACGCTCGACACGGCCAGAACACCCCCTCCGGATCGAACACCTTTGCCAGTCGTTCAGCGAGCTCGCGCTCGGCCGAGTTGGGTCGGGACCCAAGGCTCGGTTGTGCGTGACCGTCGCCGGCTCGCGTGACCGTAAGCGTTCCGCCGAGCGCCTCCACCGCGTCGCGTAGCCCTACGAGGGCGGCTTCGTCGACCTCCCCCGCCGCTAGACGAGCCGAACCGTTGTAGGCATCTGCCGCGATCATGATGTCGCCGAGTCGGTCCCGAGCCGCAGCGAGCCCCTCGAACAGCCGGGACGGCAAGAGCGACATGCGAAGCCCCACCGCGGCATCAATCGCATGGTCACGGACCGTGGCGGAAATGCCCGCGGCATCCGCCGGCGATTCGAACACCACGCCTGCGGACCGCTGGAGCGTGGCCTGGTCGGCGTCGACCGTGGGTAGCGCCCCGTGTAGCCGCACTAAAAGCGCTGCTTCGCCGGCCGGCTTCTTCGTCGGGGCCCACACGACCACGGACGCCGGCATGGTCGGCGCGGTGCGAACGGCGCGGGCGACGTCCTCGAGGCCCGCGACGTCGGCGGCCCGAAAAATCAGGAGTCGATCGACGGCCGGGACGGGAAAGGCTCTCAGGCAAATCGAGGTGATCACACCCAAGCGCCCTCGGCTGCCCACGACCGGGCGGAGCAGGTCGAAGCCCGCCACGTTCTTCACGACGCGACCGCCCAGCCGCAACACACGCCCATCCCCAGTCACGACGGTGGCGCCGAGAACGTGACTGCGTAGCTCGCCATAACCTGTCGCGACCGGGCCCGACTCTCCCATGGCGACGAGACCACCAAGCGTTCTACTCGCCACCCCGGGTGGATCGAAGGGGAGCCACTGCCGATGGGCCCCGAGCGCCTCGTTCACGCTGGACAGGCGTGTGCCCGCTTTGGCGGTGAGCGTGAGGTCGGCGGGCTCGTAGATCTCGAACCCTGCCAGGCGGTCGGTCGCCAAAACGATGAAGCGTCCCTGGACGCTCCTCTTGGGCAACCGCTCACCTGATCCCACCGGAAGGACCCCGACAGAGTTCGTCGTCGCCCATTGCAGAGTATCCGCTACCTCGTCGGTGGATTCGGGACGCACCACCGCTTCCGCGGCCGCTTCGAGCTCGGCCAGGGCTCCGCCGGCAACTCCGCTCGCTAGGGCCTCCGCGGGCAAGACGGCGGCGAGCGCTCCCTTGGTCAACGTGCCGCCATCGCGGGGTCCCGGATCGTCTCTCCCGTCAGGGCGTCGGGAAGCACCTTGCCCGGATTGAAGAGCCCGTCGGGATCGAAAACATCCTTTACAGCCGCCATCGCTTTCAGCTCGACCTCGTTGTGGACCAGTCGCATGTAGCCCCGCTTGTCGATCCCCACGCCGTGCTCGCCGGTGATCGTGCCGCCGACTTCGACGCACAGGCTCATGATTTCCTTCGAGGCTCGCTCGACCCTATCCAGCTCGTCGGCGTCGTTCCTGTCGAAGAGGATGTTGGGGTGCAGGTTTCCGTCCCCGGCGTGAAAGACGTTCGCCACGTTCAGCTCGAAGCGTTCGCCGATCTCGGTGATGCGCGCGAGGACCTCGGGCAACCGAGTGCGCGGTACGGTGGCATCCTGGACGAGCAGGTCGGGCGCGATGCGCCCCATCGCGCCGAAGGCCTTCTTCCGTCCGTTCCACAGCGCCGCCCGTTGCGTAGCATCGGTCGCTCGCTTCACCTCGCTGGCACCGGCGGCGTGGCAGCACGCCTCCGCTCGGTCGGCGTCGGCGTCGAGCCCGGCTTCGGTGCCGTCGAACTCGACAACCAGAGCCGCACCCGCATCGACCGGGAAGCCCCCTGCGTAGACGGACGCCTCTACCGCCCGAATCGTCGCATTGTCGACGATCTCCACAGCTGCCGGCAGGAGGCCCTCGGAGATGATGGCGGTCACTGCGTGTCCGGCAGCCTCCATCGTGTCGAAAATGCCGAGCAGCGTCCGGACGCCTTCGGCGACGGGGAGGAGTCGCGCCTCGATCTCCGTGACCAGGCCGAAGCAGCCCTCGGATCCGACGAACAGCCCCACCAGGTCCAGGGCACCGTCGGGACTCCTTCCCGCGCCGCCGAGCCGGATCACCCGGCCGCCCCCCATCACCACAGTGAGCCCAGTGACGTATCGCTGGGTAACGCCGTACTTCAGGCAATGTGGCCCCCCGGAGTTCTCGGCGACGTTGCCCCCCAAGGTGCATGTGCTCTGCGAGGAGGGGTCCGGCGCGTAGTAGAGCCCGTACGGCTTGGCCGCTTCGGTGAGGCGCGCGTTGATGACGCCGGGCTGGAGCCGCGCGAGACGATTCTCCACGTCTATTTCGAGAATCTTGTTCATTCGCGCCGTGCCTACGACCACCCCTTCCGGAGTCGGCAGGGCACCCCCCGAGAGGCCGGTGCCCGCACCCCGTGGCACGACAGGAATCCCCTCGCCATGGAGCAGCCGTACGACCGCTGCGACCTCTTCGGTCGAGCCCGGCAGAACGACGGCCCTCGGGCTGACTCGATACGAGGTCAATCCATCGGACTCATAGACGAGGAGCCGGTTGGGGTCGGTGACGACATGGTCGGGCCCGACGATCTCGCCGAGCCGCTTCACGACACGGGGGTCGGGGGCGCTCATGACGCAGGATACCCCAGGGCGGAGTATGGATCCAAGCGGTCAGCCTCGCTCCGGATGTGTTTGCGCGTACTCCATCAGCGCCCTGATGGAGAGGGCCGCCGCCTGACGCATCCCTTTCGGGAGGCCGCTGCCATACACGACGTCGACCAGGTCCTCCTCTTCGGCTCCGGGCCGTTTGCGCAGTGCTTCCGCCACCTGACGAATGCGATCCTCGCGGTGGCGCTGGTACCGAATGACGGCTTCCGCCGGATCATCCAGGTACGGCCCGTGCGCCGGGTAGATGGCCGCCAAGTCCATGCTGCTCAGGCGGTTCAGAGACGTCAGGTAGTCGGCCACACAGCCCGAGTACTCGCCCACCCAGGTCGTGTCGCCCCGGCCGAGGAGCAGATCTCCAGCGAACAGCGCCCTCTGGCTCGGCCAATGAAACGCCAGGTGCTGCCGCGCATGTCCCGGAGTGTCGATCGCGACGAGGTCCCCGGAGTCCGTCGACAGCACATCTCCATCACACAGCGGCCGCTCGACGCCCTCCAGCCCCTCCGGTCCCCACACCTCCAGCCCGAGGTCGCCGGCCAGCGCGAAGGCCCCGGGGGCATGGTCTCGGTGACCGTGCGTGAGGACAACGAAGACCTCGTCGGCGTCGCGAACGGCATTGGCCAGAGCTCTCATGTGCTCGGGGCTCTCCGGCCCGGCGTCGATCACCGCGACCCGGCGGACCCCCACCAGGTAGCTTCTGGTCCCGTCCAATGTGAACGGGCCAGGGTTCCCCGCATTCAGGAAGCGCGGGTGCTCGCTCAGCGGGCCTCCCCCGGCCTAGCTAGCTAGCGACGCTCGGCGGCGAGCTGCTCGGCGAGTTTGTCCGCGATGCTGATGAGGGCGATCTCGTCATCCTCGTTGAAGGCAGCGGGTGCCTCCGAATCGATATCGATGCCGCCGAAGATCTCGTCCCCGGCCCGGATGAGGATCATGAGTTCGGACTGGACTTCGGGGGAGCTGGAGAGGTTGCCCTCCTCCTTGCTCACATCCTTGACGTTCATGTTCCGATGGGTGGCCACGGCGCGGCCGGCAACGCTCGTCCCGGCAGGAATCTTCGCGTGCTCGGTCGGCTCTCCGATGTAATTGTGGAGCCACAGTTCCTCGCCCTCTCCCACGAGATAGACGCCGACCCAGTCGTAGCGATCGTCGGCCGAGGCGATCGAGCGCACGGCCCTCCTCAGAAGCGCGTCTGAAAGGTGCCCCTCGTCGCGCATCGCTTGGAGATCTAAAACGACGGTCCCGGCTTCCAGCATGTTGACTTCCGTTTTCTCAGGTGTGGATGTGGGCACGAACGGTAGATGACCCGAAAAGTGCCGTCAACGTGTCCCGAACTATCGCGGCGTGAAGTCCGTACCGGGCTCGAGGCGCCGAATGAAGGCGGCCAGGAGGCGCGCGGTGTTGTGTACATCGACGAGACTCACGATCTCATTGGGTGAATGCATGTAGCGATTGGGGATCGACACCAGGCCGGTGGGCACGCCGTACCGAGTCAGGTAGATGCCATCTGCATCGGTGCGCGTCGCCTTGGGGCTCGCTTGGATGGTGTAGGGGATGCCCTCGGCCTCCGCCACGCTGGCGAGCAGCTCGAAGACCTCTCCTTGGGCCGCCGAGCCCCTGCTGAGGACTGGGCCGCCCCCCAACGCGTGCTCGCCCAGCTCCCGTTTCTCGATATCCGGGACGTCCGTGCTGAAGGTCACGTCCACGACGATCGCGACGTCCGGCTCGAGCACGTAGGCGCTCGTGCGGGCGCCGCCCCCCGAATACCCGATTTCCTCCTGCACCGTGGCGACCGCAGTCGCGCTCGCGGCGGGTGGGTCTTCCACCAGCAGGCGGATCGCCTCGAGTACGGCGTAGGCGCCGATCCGGTCGTCGATGGCGCGGCTCGCGATCCGGTCCCCGGCCAATCGGACCATCGGCTGCGCCAGCACCATGGGATCGCCGACCCGGATGCCCAGCTCGACTACCTCATCGCGACTCTTGGCCCCCACGTCGACCCACAGACTCTTGGTCTTCGACGCCTTGGTCCGTTCATCCGGCTCGATGAGGTGGATCGCCTTCTTGCCGACCACCCCGGTGACCACGTCGGCCTTCGTAAGGATTGTAACGCGTTGTCCGACCAGCACTTGGGCGTCCCATCCTCCGATCTCCGCCACGAAGAGAAAACCTTCCTCGTCGATGTGGGTGATCTGGAGACCGATCTCGTCGATGTGGCCGGCGAGCATCACCCGAGGTGAACCCTCAGGATTCACCGTCGCAAACGAGTTCCCACTGACATCGACATGAACGTTCGACGCGAAGCCCTCGGCTTCTTTTCGCCAGACGCGGGCCGGGCGCACCTCGAAGCCGGACGGGCCGGCTGCGTCGAGGAGGCTCTCGAGGAAGGTCAGGTCGGAACTCATGCGGCAGAAGGTATTGGATGTGCGGCTAGGGATCCATGCGGGCCGCTAGCCATCCTTCGGCTCAATCACGATCCCCTTGCGTGGGTCGAGGGAGGACTCGGGCGCCATGCTTACCACCCGAATCGTCCCTGCCTTGATCTGGCCCTCGAGGGCACGACGCACCCGCCTCTGAATCCAACGTCGCGAAGTCGGCAGGAGCAGCGCGAAGCCCGCGAAATCGGTGAGGATCCCGGGAGTGAGGAGGAACGCTCCCCCGACGAGTACCGAGATGCCGTCGAGAAGCGCCTGGCCCGGCAGCCTCCCCGACGCGAGCTCCGACCGGAACTGGAACAGGACGCGAAGGCCCTCGAGTCGAGCCAGCGCTGCCCCGGTGACACCGGTGAAAATGACGAGGGCGAGGGTCGGCCAAAGCCCGACTATCTGGCCCAGTTGAATGAGCAGCACCAGCTCCACCACCGGTACGATGATGAAGAAAAGCGCCAAACGCCCGAGAACGGTCATGGAGGCTGTACCCTGAGCCGCGCGATCGGGGTTCCTGGCCGTTCACCGGCCCGGTAGCTTACCGGTCACTCCGAGAGGTCGCCCGACGTGACCTCGCTTCTCGTACCGACAGCGACGTGACCGTAGAGCAGACCTACTTTCGCAAGGGATTCGGGCTCAAGAAGGAGCTGAGACCCCTTATCGACGCCGAGTATCAGTCGGCGCTCGTCGAGCGGATCAGGGCGCGCGGCTACGAGGACCGCTTCGGCGACGTCAGCGTGCGACTCGCTCAGGAGTTCGGCTTCTGCTACGGCGTGGACCGAGCCGTCGACTACGCGTACGAGACGATCCACGAGTTCCCCAACAAACGCATCTTCCTCGTCGGCGAGATCATCCACAATCCGCACGTAAACCAGCGGATGACGGACCTGGGCATCTCCTTCATCTATCCGGACAGCGAAGGGCTCTTCGATTTCTCGGGGCTGACCAATCAAGACGTCGTGCTCATGCCAGCCTTCGGAGTCACCATCCAGGACTTCGATGCTCTTCGGCAGATCGGATGTATCCTCGTCGACACCACGTGCGGGTCTGTGCTGCACGTGTGGAAACGCGTCGAGAGCTACGCCAGGGACGGTTTCACGTCGGTCATTCACGGGAAGTACACACACGAGGAGTCGCGGGCCACCGCCTCGCAGGTCAACAAGCACGAGGACGGGAAGTACATCATCGTCCGAGATCTCGAGGAATCTCGATATCTCTGCGACTACATCGCGGAGCGTCCGGGACGGCTCAGCCGTGAGGACTTCATCGCGAAGTTCGAGGCGAAGGCTTCACCGGGCTTCGATCCAGAGCGGGACCTGGAGTTCGTCGGTGTCGCGAATCAGACCACGATGCTCGCGAACGAGTCGATGGCCATCGGCGTGAAGATCCATCAAGCGATGGTCGAGCGGTACGGAAGCGATCTCGCCGGCGAGCACTACCGCTCCTTCGGGACCATCTGCTCCGCCACCCAGGAGCGACAGGATGCGGTCGCCGACATGATGAAACGACCTCCGGACATCATGCTCGTCATCGGCGGCTATAACTCGTCTAATACGAACCACCTCGCACACCTCTGCAGGCAACACACACGTACGTACCACGTCGAGGACGCGGATTGCATCGACGTCGAGTCAGGAACGATCCGGCATAAGCCGGACCTCAATCCCGACGCGGCCGAGCTCGTGGACGCGGACTGGCTTCCCGAGGGTCCGTTCGAGTTGGGCCTGACCGCCGGCGCCTCCACGCCCAACAACAAGATTGGTGAGGCGCTACTGAGGGTCCTGAGCATCCGCGGCATCGACCCCGAGAACCAAAGCACGCTCAGCCCCACCGGCTGACACGGCCGGGCGGCGCGCTACCCCACCAGGTCGGTCGCGGCTATGCCCCTCCCCAGGGTCTTCAGCAGTCCGCGTAATGCTTCCTGATCCGCAACGTCCAGGTGCCGGCACAGGTGCTCGATGTACTCGGCATGTTCCGGAAAGACGTCGGCGACCAGGTCCCACCCTTCAGGCGTGAGTTTCGCGTGGACCACCCGCCGGTCCTCCTCGGAGCGGTAGCGCGCGACGAGTCCTCGCCCCTCGAGACGGTCCATCACATACGTGACGTTGCCCCCGGTTACCAGGAGCTTGTCCGCGAGCTCGCCGAGGGAAAGGGGGCCCAGATGGTAGAGCGCCTCGAGAGTCCCGAACTGGGGAACGGTCAGGTCGTACTCTTGGACCTTGCCGGCGATCGCCTTGCCGAACGTCGAGTAGGCACGGGCGAGCACGATCCATAGTCCCAATGCGGCGCGCTGGCCTTCAGGCCAATCGCGCGGCCCCTTCTCCGTCTCTTGGGTGGATGACTGGCTAGGGCTCATGCGGCTCAGGGCGAAGGTGGAACTAGATGTGTATGGGGCGACCGAGTGAGGTCAGCGCCGCCTCGGACACTCCCTCCGACAGCGTCGGATGGGGGTGCATCGCCTTCTCCAGCTCCTCCACGGTCGACTCCAGATGGCGACCCACGACGAACTCGGCGATCAGCTCCGTGGCATGGGGTCCCACGATGTGGGCACCGAGGATCTCGGAGTACCGCGTACCTCGGATGACCTTGATGAATCCCTCCGTGTGGCCGGCCGCAACCGCGCGGCCCACGCCCACCCAGGGGAACTTCCCGACCTCGATGTCGTGTCCCTGCTCCCGTGCCTGCTCCTCCGTAAGGCCGACGGATGCGACCTCCGGGTGGCAATACGTACAGTTCGGCACGTTGGAGTAGTCCACGGTCCCGTGTCCCTGCCCTGCGATGTGCTCGACACAGGTGATGCCCTCGTGGCTCGCCTTGTGTGCGAGGAGCTGCCTCCCAGCCACATCTCCGACGGCGTAGACGCCCGGCACGTTGGTCCGCATCAACTCATCGACGACTACGAAGCCGCGCTCGTCAACGGTGACACCCGCCGTATCGAGACCGAGGTCACCCGAATTGGGTACGCGACCCACCGCGGACAGCACGTAGTCCACGTCCCGCGTGTGTGATTCGCCCTTCTTGTCGGTGAACGTGACCTGCACACCTCCTTGGCCGACCTTCGCCTCCTGGAAGCGCGCACCTGTGTGTATCTCCATTCCCCTCTTCGAGTACGTCCGCTCCATGAACTTCGAGACCTCGGCATCCTCGAGCGGCAGGATGCGGTCGAGTGCCTCGACGATGGTCACCTGAGAGCCGTAGGAGTGATAGACGTCGGCGAACTCCATCCCGATGGCCCCGGCACCCACAATGAAGAGGGACGCGGGAGCCTTCTCCTGCATCAACGCGCCGGTGGACGACCAAATCCTGTCCTCGTCGATCGTGAGCGTCGGCAGGTCACGCGGTCGTGATCCGGTGGCGATGATGATGTGGCTTGCCTCGTAGACCGTCTTGTTGCCGTCCGATCCCTCGACCTCGACCTTCCCAGGACCCTTCAGCCGACCGAAGCCTTCGACATGGGTGATGCCGTTCTTCTTGAAGAGGTGTCCTACTCCTTTGCGCATCTGGTCCGCGACCCCGCGGCTTCTCTTCTGAGCCGGCCCCAGGTCGAACGTCACGTCTTTCGCGACGATGCCGTGCCTTTCCCCATCCCTGACTTCGTTAACGAGGAGCGCGCTGGTGAGCAGGGCCTTTGTGGGAATACAACCGATGTTGAGGCACACGCCGCCCAGGGCCTCCGTCTCGACGCAAGCCACCCGGAGGCCGAGCTGCGAGGCCCTGATTGCGGCCACGTAGCCGCCTGGCCCACTGCCTACGATGATGAGGTCGAAGCCCGATTCGGTCTTGCTTGCCACTCGGTTCCTCTCGGTATGACGAGGGGCAAGGAGCCCCCGGAAGCGCCACGAAAATGGAGCCCGAAGGTAGATAGGCCCGACACGAGTGGAAAGGTTGAAGCTGGCCCCCGCTCCTTGCCGCGACGGAGCAGGAACTGAACGTCGTATTCGTCGTCCAGGGAGAAGGGCGGGGTCACATGACTCAGGCCCTCGCGCTGGCTGGCTTCCTCCGGTCCGCCGGGCACGACCTCATACGCGTCCTGGTCGGCACCAGTCCGTTCAGGTCGGTTCCAGAGTACTTCGGGCGTCGAATTCAGGCGCCGCTGGAGACGTTCGACGCACCGACTCAAGTGCCCGACCGGGCCGGCCAAGGCGCATCAGCTGGCGCGACGCTATGGGACGTGGCTGTGCGTACGCCGGCGTTCCTGAGGGGGGCGGCCCGGATTCGCTCGGCAACTCGCGGCGCCGACGTCGTGGTGAACTTCCTCGATCTGATGGCCGGACTGTCTCGTCTCTGGCCGGGCACCCACACTCCGTCAGTGGCTGTCGCGCACAACTACCTATTCTTGCACCCGAGGCTCGGACGGCTTCCTGGGCCTGCTCTGACGCGCCGGCTCGTCATGACGTACGTGCGGGCGACCGCAGCCCGGTGCGAGACTCGGATCGCGCTCTCCTTCGGGCCCATGGGGGAGGCAGGCGGCGACCGTCTCGCGGTGGCCCCTCCACTTCTGCGGCCCGGGCTCGAGGCGCTCCATGTGAGTGACGGTGATTATCTGCTCGCCTATGCCCTCAACCCAGGATACGGGGCGGTGTTGGCCGAGTGGCAGCGCCGACATCCCGAGGTTCCGGTGCACTGTTACCTGGACGGCGGAACCGCTGCATTGAAGGATCCCCCACCGGACGGCTTTCACGCGCACGCGTTGAACGACGAGGCTTTCCTCCGGCACCTGGCCGGCTGCAGAGCGTACGTCGGGTCGGCGGGGTTCGAGTCCATCTGCGAGGCGTTGTACCTCGGCAAGCCCGCTCTCGCCGTACCAACCGCCGGGCACTTTGAGCAGACTCTTAACGGTTGGGATGCACAACGCGCGGGAGCGGCCCGCGTCGGCTCGTACCATGACGTCGGGGAATTCTGGGCGGAGCCCCCTGTTCCTTCCGCTCGGACGGTCAGCGACTTTCGAAGCTGGGTGGCACGCGCTCCTGAAACGATCGTTGGCCTCATCGAACGCGCCGCATCGGGCGCGCGCTGACGAGGGCCCCGCACTCTGCGCACGGGAATCACCGGATGTCGGTAACAGTCGAGCAGGTGGAGGGTCGGCGGGGGGTCTCGCGCTTCGTCGACGTGGCCTGGCGCGTTCAAGGAGGTCGGGGCACTCCCTGGGTGCCACCGCTCCGGGCCGCAGTGCGAGACGCATTGGACACGCGTGGCAACCCTTTCTACGCGGAAGCAGAGCGAGCGCTCTTCATTGCCACCCGGGGGCGCGCGGTCATCGGCAGGATCGCAGCCATCGAGAACCGATGGCACAATCGGCACCATGAGGACCGCGTGGGCTTCTTCGGGTTCTTCGAATGCCTGGACGATCCGGACGCCGCCACGGCGCTCTTCGACGCCGCCGAAGGGTGGCTCTCGTCGCGGGAGCTGGAGCAGACGAGGGGTCCGATGAATCCTTCGATGAATCACGAGTGTGGACTGCTCGTGGACGGGTTCGAAACACCCCCCACCCTCATGACGCCCTGGAATCCACCGTACTACGCCGACCTCATCGAGTCGTGCGGGTACGCGAAGGTTCAAGACCTGCTGGGCTACTACCTCGAGGCAGGGGACAAGCTCGCCGTGCCGGACCGGGTGCGTCGCTTGGCAGAGCGGACACGACGAAAGACCGGTGTGACGTTTCGACGTCTCGACGTGAGCACGTTGCAGCAGGAGGCACGTAAGGTGCTCACGCTGTACAACGAGGCGTGGGAAGGTAACTGGGGATTCGTCCCCCCCTCGTGGGAGGAGTTCTGGCACACGGCCAAGGACCTCAAGATGGTCCTCGCCCCCGACGTCTCTTTCGTGGCCGAGACCGAGGACGGGGTCGTCGGCTTCATGCTGATTGCGCACGACGTGAACCGGGTGCTCAAGCACATGCCTTCCGGCCGCTTGTGGCCCTGGAACATCGTCCGCCTCCTGTTGGGAACGAGAAAGCTGGTGTTCGGTCGCATCATTCTGCTCGGACTCACCACGGAGTATCGGAACCGGGGCCTCTTTCCCCTCTTCGTGTATGAGGCCTCGCGACGAGGGCAGGAGATCGGAACGGAAGGGGGCGAGGCGTCGTGGCTACTGGATGACAACGAGGCGATTGTCCGGCCGCTCGAGGCCATGGGCGCCGAGGCGTACAAGCGGTGGCGCATCTACGAGAAGGAACTCCCAGGCGCGCGTACGTAGCCTAGGCTTCCTGCGGCTCAAGGCTCCGCGTTGCGGCTGACCCCAGAACGGCCGCCGTCAGGTAAGCCGCGGTTGCCGCGGCGAGAGAGGTCAGGTACGGGTAAGGCCATTCGGCCACGTGCGCTCCGACGATCCACATCACGACACCGACGAGCATGGCAGAAAGGGCGCTCGCCCTCCCGCCGATGCCGGTGAAGAGCCCGAATACGACCACTGTGACCATGCCAGCGCTGCCGAAGGCGGACGCTTCCTCGACGAGCTCATACACTCGGTCCGCCCGAAGAGCCAGCACGTACGCCAGCGCTCCGAACACGGCCACCGCGCCCCTCGCGACTCGAACTTTGGCGCGCTCACTCATGCCAGGCCGGACCTGCACGATGACATTGTGAGACACGAGTCCGCCCGCCATCAGCAAAGCGCTGTCGACGGTCGACAGGATGGCCGATACGAGTCCGCCGGCGAAGAGGATGTAAAGCGCAGTCGGCAAGTATTGCTGCGCCAATAAGGGCAAGATCTGCTCGGGCTCGGCCAAGCCCGGGAGCAGCGCGGCTCCCGCGAGGCCCAGCCCGACAGGCATGAGCCCCACCATCAGATAGGACACGCCGGCCACTACCGTAGCGTTCCGAGCGATAGCGCCCGAGCGCGCTGCAAGAATGCGCGCGACCAACTCTGCAGCAACCATCGACCCCACGACAGGGATCGCCCAGTCCTCCGCGATCTCGAGCCACGGACGAGGCTCCGAGCCCAGCGGGTTGAGCAAGCCCGGGTCGATACCGACGAAGGGTTGAAACCCCTCGGTGCGGAATACCACCCAGGTGAGCGCCACGAGCCCCACGATGAGCGCAATGCCCTGCACCAGATCGGTCCAGGCGTCGGCGAGAAGCCCCCCGAACATCGTGTAGGTGACCACCACCAGGGCGGCGAACGTAATCGTCAGCTGGAGCTCGAACCCAGAGGCCGAGGCGACCACTTGGCCGAAGGCCCGAATCTGGGCCGCGGCCCAGAACAACGAAGTCGGTACGATGAGCAGTACCGCCAGCCGCTCCACCGAGGCGTCGTAGCGAAGGCGGAACAGGTCGGCGATCGTCGTGAGCTTCAGTCGCCATAGCGGGATGGCGAACACGAGCCCAGTCAGGATCACGCAGAGCGCATATCCGAACGGATCGGCCGACCCTCCGGCGAAGCCCCGCTCATAGACCGCGCCCGCCGCCGCGATACAGGTCTCCGCGCCGAACCACGTCGCGAACACGGTGAAGGTCGCGACCACGGGTCCCAGCGAGCGACCGGCGACCAGGTAATCGGCCTCCGTGGCAATGCGTCGCGACACGAAGATCCCGATCGCGAACTGCGCCAGGATATAGCCGAAGATGCCAAGAAGGACTGGGGTCACTCGTCGCTCCCGCCTCGGACGCCCGCCAAGCGTGAGCCGGGCATGTTACCCACGCGCTCTGTGCGCGACAACGCCGCGTAGGGCACACCCAGCAGGTGGCGTCGTTATTACCTTAGGCTGCAACGTCGCCACGGCGACCGATTCGATAGCCTAGAAAGGAAGCAGTCTCACATGGCATCCACTGACGTTTTAGACGAGCTGGACGCAATGATCCGCCAGCGGTCGATCTTGCAGCACCCGTTTTACCAGGCGTGGGAAGAGGGCACACTGACGCGCGATCAGTTGGCGACGTACGCTCGCATCTACTACCCGCACGTTCGCGCGTTTCCGGAGTACCTCGAGTCAGCGATCGACAAGACTGAGATCCCGGAGATTCGTGCCGAACTCTTGGACAACCTCGCGGACGAGCGCGGCAACCCGGCTCCGCACGACGAGCTGTGGCTCGCCTTCGCGGCCGGCCTTGGGGTCGAGCGGGACCAGGTGACCGACTCGGCACCGCATGCCGCGGCCGAGGCGATGGTCACGACCTTCAAGGGTCTCGCCGACAAGAGCTTGGCGTCCGGGTTGGCGGCGCTTTATGCGTACGAGTCCCAGCAGCCTGAGGTCTCCTGCACGAAGCTCGCTGGGTTGCGGGATCACTACGGCGTGGAAGAGCCGTCGACGCTCGAGTACTTCGAGGTGCACGAAGCGGCCGACGTGCGCCACCGTCAGGGAGAGCGTGACGCCCTCGCGGCGTGCCTGCAGGCGGGCGTTGAGCCAAGCGAGCTGAGAGATGCCACCAGAGAAGCTCTGGACGCCTATTGGGGGCTGCTGGACGGCGTCTGCTCAGAGGCGGGCATCGAAGCAGCGTAGACGGGGCTATTGGATCGCGCCTGGACCGTTGTGATATTTGTCGGCCGCACCTAGACGGGTGCGGCCGATGGATCCGCCTCGCCGGGTACCTTCGCACAGACGGAGACCGGAGGTCGCGAGACCTCCATGGGTTTCGCTTCGCCGAGGGAAGCGGGGAACCCGAAGTGCGAAAATCGACAGCATGCTGCGCGTGCCTACGTACGTGGCCCCAAGTCCGATCGCGGGCGTGGGGCTTTTCGCTGCCACACGCCTTTCGGCCGGAAGCGTCATCTGGGAGTACACCGAAGGCGTCGACTGGCGCATCGACCCGGCTGACCTGGAACGCTTTCCTGAGCCGTACCAGTCGCGGATGCGCCACTACGTGTACCAGGAGGAGTCGGGCGTCTATGTCCTTTGCGGCGACAACGCGAAGTACATGAACCACTCGGACGACCCGAACTGCGATGACCCCGAGGGGGCGTACACGGTGACGAACCGCGCGATTTGCGTCGGCGAGGAACTCACGTGCGACTATCGATCGTTCGACATGGAAACGCGCGCCATCGGCGTCGTCCTCGGAGAGGTCGCGGTCGGCGACTAGCCGACCGCATCACCTCCGTCCCTTATCGGCGCGTCTCGCTATTCTCGTCGAAGCGTGCGCCACGGAGCACGCCCTCGAGTGCATAGTTCCCCTCGTGACAGGAGTACTCGTAGACGAGGTCGTCCAGGCGCCGGAAGGGCAGCTCTCCGCCCCAGGGCTCCGCGTAGCGTTCCGGGTCGTCGATGGTGAACCCGTACTCGATGGTGGCGTCGTCAGTCCGGGTGAAGCGCTCGACAACTTTCCCCTGCGCTGAGAACGGAACACCCTGGAAGGCATTCTCCGGATTGATGTTCGTCGTCTCGACCACCAGCGTGTTCCCCTCCCAGTGCCCCCACGAGTCCCCGAAATACGGTTGCATGTCCTCTGGTAGCGGCTTGGGCTCACCCAGACGGATGATCCGAACGTCGTGCACCATCTCCGTCATGATCATGATGGCATCCGGACTCTGCACGATGGTGTAGTTGTTGTTGTACCAATAATTCGGCAGCATCGGTGGCCCGGCATTGGATCCGAACGAGACGATGCACCGCTCGGCAAGCGGACGGACCTCGGGGTGATCGAACTGCCCGAATTGGCTGCTGAAGGCTCGCATCTCGGCGAGGATCGATTGCGCGGCCGGTGTGAGTGCCGGCACTCGGCCGTCGGCAGGGCGTGTCAGGATCGAGCTCCTCGCCTCTCCGTTGATCACGGCAACGCGGTCGCCGGGATCGCGATAGACCTCATTGTAACAGGTCGTGCCCGAGTCGATGCACACCGGATTGTCACCGCCAGGAGGAAGCGGCCGGTCGGGGTCGCTTGGCTCGTTGATTGCCTCGTTCACCGCCTCGGCAGCTCCTGACTCGATCTGCGCGACCTGCTCCGGCGAGAGGACCGCGGGCTGGCCCGCTCGCCTCGAAAGCGGAGTAAGCGTAGCGTTCGTCCAGTTCCCCTGCAGGTCGGGCTGCCCGAACGCGGTCATTGGCACCTGCCACTCGGAAGAGCTGGCCGCCCGGGCCTGTGCGGCGGACGACGAGGGCAAAATTGCCGACGTCAACATCGCAGCTCCCATGCAGAGCGTAGATACGGTCCGGTGTGGGAGATTCGCGGTCATCTGGCCCTCCTACTTGGTATACGGCGCTTATCGGAGACTGTTTCCGTGCGGCTGTGGGGCCGCAGACAGACCTCAATATGTACGTGCGGCATCGGCGCAGCCAGTCAGCTGGCAGGGTGCGTGGCGCCCCTGAGGTTGGCAGCGTGTTCATTGCGTCACGGATCGCACGGACGCATCGTGTTGGCTATTCCCACCCGCGCGGGAAATTTGATTGCGTCGCGACCATCCAATCGGAGATGTGCGAGCAGGGTTCACGCTCATCGAGCTGCTCATCGTCGCTGTCATCCTGGGTGCGCTCGCGGCCTTGGCCATCCCGAACCTTCAGCGCGCGGTGGAACGTGCGCGCGTGGTGAAAGCGATCGGGGACATCACCGTCATTCAGCAGGCCTGCCAGGAGTACTTCCTGGAGAATTCGAGCTACCCCACGTCCCTCGCTCAGGTGAACTGGGACGGATTAGCCGACCCATGGGGCAGGCCGTACCGATATCTGCGCGTGCAGGGAGCCAGCATCGGGCAGCTCCGAAAAGATCGCTTCCTGGTCCCGATCAATTCCGACTTCGACCTCTACAGCGTCGGCCCTGACGGTGCGAGTATGCCACCGCTCAACGCTGCCCGCAGCCGAGACGACATCGTGCGGGCCAACGATGGCGGCTTCGTCGGCATTGCGCAGGAGTACTAACAGTGTTCCGCGCCGATCTGTTTCGAACGAAGGTGGCTGCTAGGATCCTGGCGCTCTTCTTCATTGGGGCGATCGTGCCAGTGATGCTCCTCGCCGGGCTGAGTTACCGCGCTGTGTCTACTCAGCTCACCGAGCAGAGTGAGGCGCAGTTGGCTCAGCTTCTGGACGGCTCGGTGCAGATCCTGCTCCACCAGCTCGTTGCTGCGGCCGCTTGGGGCGGGGCGGTCGAAGACGTCCTACTTGCCCCGGACGGTTCCGACAGGGCGCTGATCGGGACCGTCGACGGACTGGCAGTGGAGGAGAATGGGCTCCGCTTGGCAGTCCTGGGATCGGTCGGCTCAGTGCCTGCTCTTTCGGAAGCCGAGCGGGTGCGGCTGTCGGCGGGCGCTCCAGTGCTCAGGACCGTCACGGGCGCTGGCAGGCCAGACGTGCATCTGGGCGTCCCGTCAGCGAGTGCCGGGCGGGTGATTTGGGTCGACGTCGTGGCAGACTCGTTGTGGCAGGCGGCGCTCATCCTCGCGGATGACCCTCGTGTGTACGACCTGTGCATTCTGGACGCCGAGTCTCGCCCACTGGCCTGCAAGCGAGGTGCGGAGAGCGAACTTCCGGGCGCCGTCCCGACCCGCTCGAATCGCTCGGGTGTGGACGGGGTGACCTCCTCCCGCGCCGGCAGTGAGGTCGTGGCGTGGCGGACCGTGTATCTGCGATCGTCGTTCGGCGTGCCCGAGTGGATCATCGTGGTGAGCGAGTCGAGAGAGGCGGTGTACGCGCCCGTGGCCAGCCTCGCCTATAACCTGCCCCTGGCGCTCGTAATTGGCGTAGGTCTCGTATTGCTGCTGGCTAACTTCTTGGTGCGAAAGACCATGGAGCCCCTGGTCAAGCTTTCTTCCGGAACTGAGCGGTTCGCCCAACGAGACCTCACCGCTCGGGTCGAGGTGGAAGGCAACGATGAGTTCGGCCAGCTCGCCTCCTCGTTCAACTCAATGGCCGACCGTCTCTCCCGGCAGTTCCGCCTGATCGAGGCTCGAGCCGGGATCGACCGTGCCATCATCGAAGAGAGTGACGCCACGGCCGCCACACGCGCGCTCTTGGGCGGAATCAGCGAGCTGCTGCCAGTCACCAGATCCGCTTTGTTGCTGTTCGACCCTGGCTTGGACGGCCTCAGCATCCTCTTCCGGAGGGACGACGGCAAGCTGTCGCTCGCGGGCCCACCTCAGGAGACGCTCCCTGGCGGGCTCCCCTGGTTGAAAGAGTCGACTCCCTATCGGTTCGTGACGCCCAACCGCGTGCCCGAGGTGTTCTTGGCCGCTGACGTCGGTCGGGATGGCGGCCAGGTCTTCATCGCCCCCTTGGCTGTCCAAGGCACATCAGTGGGCGTGGTCGCACTCGAGATGGGCGCTGACGCGACGTGGACAGATGATGACGTGGCGCAGATCCTCCAACTTCTCCACCAGACCGCCCTGGCACTGAACGAGTTGCGCCTGCGACGCGAGACGGTGGAGATGGGTTGGGAGGCCCTGCGCGCTCTCGCCATCGCGATCGATGCCAAGTCGAAGTGGACCGCCGGGCACTCCGAGCGGGTCAGCGAGCTCGCAGTTGCGCTCGCGGACCGCCTCGAGTTGTCGATGGAACAGCGCGACCTGCTGCACAGGGGCGGACTACTGCACGATATCGGCAAGATCGGCGTCCCGTCGGAGGTACTCGATTACGCAGGCAAGCTCGACGAGCAAATGCGACGGTCAGTCGAGGCACACCCGGCTATCGGAGCACGTATCCTCCTACCGATCAGGGTGTTCAGGCCCCTGATACCGATCGTCCGGCATCATCACGAACAATGGGACGGGAGCGGCTACCCGGATGGCTTGGCCGGGACCGAGATCCCCTATCTGGCTCGGATACTCTCGCTCGCGGATGTATACGACGCGATGCAGTCCCCCCGGCCGTACCGTGCAGCCCTCCCCAAGGACTTCGTGCTCGAGCACATCCGTGACGGGGCAGGTAGTGCGTTCGACCCGGAGCTGGTCCAGATCTTCCTGGAAATGATGCGTGCCGGCGGCGAGGTCCACCGTTCCGGCCAGGAGCTGCATGCCAATGTCGAATAGGTACGGGGACGTCCCGGAGATGACAGGCGCGAGCCATCTTTCGGAGCAGAAACGAAACAGGCAGGCGCAGCTTCTTAGACGCGGTCTGGTCGTCGCAGCAGCAGTGGCGGCGTTCTGGGTCACATCGAGGCTGGTCGGGCCCGACCCGAACGTGCTCGATTCATTCCCCGCTGAGATCATCGGCACCTGGCAGTCGTCGGACCCGCGGTACCAGGACCGTGCCATGGTGATTCTCGAGGACGAGGTCGAGTTGCGACTCGGGGCAGCGGGAGACCCCGCACTCTATACGGTGACGGAACTCAGGCGCACAGATTCAGTGGACTTCGTCGCGTACCAGCTCTCGTACTCAACTCCGGAGGGCATGGCCTTGCTCGAGCTACACCTGCTGCCGGATGGCACGGCCCGCCTCAGAAATCCAGCCGATGTCGTGTGGAGGCGCGTACCTCAGTAGAAGTATCGGCGTGCGCTCCTACAACAGAATCGCAGTCGGCTCCTCGAGCATCGATTGGAGCGTCTGCAAGAACCGAGAGCCTTGGGCCCCGTCGATCACACGATGGTCGCAGCTCATGGTCATCCGCATGCGCGGCCGGACCACCACCGCCCCTCCGACCACGACGGGGGTCTCCACGATTCCACCCACGGCGAGGATGCCCGCCTCCGGCGGGTTGATGATGGCCGTGAACTCGTGGATGCCGAACATGCCCAGGTTCGAAACCGAGAAGGTCGAGCCCGTGTACTCGTCTGGCTGAAGCCTCTTCTCCCGTGCCCGGCCCGCAAGCTCGCGCACTTCGACGGCGATCTGAGCGATCCCTTTGGCGTGCGCGTTCTTGATGACCGGCGTGATGAGCCCGTCCTCGACCGCCACCGCGACGGCCAAATGAACCGCGTTGAAACGCCGCACGAAGCCGTCGTGCCACTGGGCGTTACACTCAGGGTGCCGCTTGAGGGCACCGGCTACGGCCTTCAGGACGATGTCGTTGATGGACACTTTCAGTCCATCCTTCTCGAGCATCGCATTGAGGCTCTTCCGCGCTTCCAAGACCCGACTCATGTCTACGTCGACGGTCAGGTAGAAGGTGGGAATGGGACCGATCGACATGACGAGCCGCTTGGCGATCGTCTTCCGCATCTGGGAAGTCGGCACGTCTTCGTACTCTTCGCCCGTCGGCGTCCAAGCCGACACCGAGGGCGCGGTCACGCCGGCAGCCTTGGCCGCCTCGACATCCCTCTTCACCACGCGCCCGCCCGGCCCAGAGCCTTGGACGAGCCCGAGGTCGACGCCCATTTCCTCTGCCAGCCTGCGGGCCAGGGGCGAAGCCTTCACGCGGCCTCCGTTCACCGGAGCGGTCGCAGGTGCTGGCGCGGCGGCGGGTGCGGGTGCGGGGCGGGTCGGTGCAGGAGCCTGTGGAGGCGCGGGCGCCGCAGGCGCGGGAGGCTCAGCGACTGCCGTCGCAGTGGCTCCCCCGCCCGACACTCCCGCGATACCTGAGATATCCTCGTCAGCGGTGGCGATCACGCCGATGACCGCTCCGACCGCCGCGGTCCCTCCCGCATCGATGAAGATCTTACGCAGGATTCCGTCACCCCGCGCGATCAGCTCCATCGTAGCCTTGTCGGTCTCGATCTCCGCGAGCACGTCGCCGTTCGACACGTCGTCGCCTTCGGACTTCAGCCATTGAACGAGCTGGCCTTCCTCCATCGTAGGCGACAACGCCTCCATATGAACCTTGGTGGCCATGGCTTACCGGGCGCGTCTGGATGGGGGCGACATGAAACTGCTCATCGGTACAGCACCTGGTTGCAGGCCTCGACCACACGGTCGGCGTTGGGCTTGGCCAAGTTCTCCAGGTTCTTCGCATACGGCATGGGGATGTCGGCCTGCATGACGCGGCGGATCGGCGCGTCCAGGTGGTCGAACGCCTCTTCCTGGATCATCGACACGATCTGCGCACCGGTGCCGGCGTAGGGCCAGCCCTCTTCCACGTAGACCACACGGTTCGTCTTCGCGACCGTCGTCAGGATCGCGTCCATGTCGAGCGGACGGATCGTGCGTAGATCGAGCACATCGGCCTCGATTCCGTCCTTCTCGAGCTTGGCCGCAGCTTGAAGGGCGACGTGGATCATCTTCCCGTGTGTGATGATCGAGATGTCCGAACCTTCGCGCTTGAGGTCGGCCACGCCCAGCGGGATGATGAAGTCGTCATCGTCTGGCACTTCACCCTTGAGGTTGTACAACAACTCTCCTTCCATGAACGCGACTGGGTCGTCGTCCCGGATGGAGGCCTTGAGGAGCCCCTTGGCATCGGCCGGCGTCCCCGGAGTCACGACTTTGCAGCCGGGTGCGTGCGTGTAGTAGGTCTCGCACGCCTGCGAGTGCTGAGCCGAGAGCTGCAGCGCTGCACCCGTGGGGCCGCGGAAGACGATAGGGACACGGAACTGCCCCTCGGACATGTAGTGGAGCTTCGCCGCGTTGTTGATCACCTGATCGAGCGCCAGGAACGCGAAGTTGAACGTCATGAACTCGATGACCGGACGGAGTCCTGCCATGGCCGCACCGACGCCCAGGCCGGCGAATCCCAATTCGCTGATGGGCGAGTCCACGACGCGCTGCTCGCCGAACTCGTCGAGAAGTCCCTTGCTCACTTTGTAAGCGCCGTCGTATTCGGCGACCTCTTCGCCCATGAGGAAGACGTCCGGATCTCGAACCATCTCCTCTCGTAACGCCGCGTTCAGGGCGTCCCTGTAGGTCATGACGGCCATCAGTCGCGACTCCTGCCGTCGAAGAAGAGACGTCCGTGAGGGTTCACCTCCGCCCACACGTTGGCGTACAGCTGCTTGGGGTCCGGAAGCGGGGAAGCTTCCGCGAAGTCCGCCGCGTCGGCGGCGATCTTGCGGGCCTCGGCGTCCATCTCCTGCAGCTTTTCCTGGTCGAGTACACCGACGCTGAAGAGCTTCTCCTTCAGGACCCGGATCGGATCCTCCTCTTTCTTGTACCGCTCGACCTCCTCGGTCGATCGATACGTCCCGGAAACGGGGTCGGACATGGAGTGCCCGCGGAACCTGTAGGTCTCGAGGTTCACGAACTTGGGTCCGGAGCCGGACCGCACATCCGCAACCAGCTCCGTGAAGAGAGCATAGGTGGCTAAGACGTCCTGGCCATCCACGGACACACCGGTGATCCCGTGGGGACCCGACTTCTCCTCCATGTCGGTGGTGGACACACGATTGAAGGCGGTCCCCATCCCGTACTCGTTGTGCTCGACCACATAGATCACCGGTAGGTCCCACACGGCGGCCATGTTCAGGGACTCGTGGAAGGCCCCCTGGTTCACGGCGGCGTCGCCCATGAAGCAAACCACGACGCTGTCTTCGCCCCGGTACTTGATCTTCCAGCCGTACCCGGTGGCCAAGGGAACCTGGCCTCCGACGATTCCGTGGCCGCCCATGAAGTTCACGTCGGCGCCGAAGATGTGCATCGAGCCACCCTTACCGCCCGAGGCCCCGTCGGCGCGCCCGTACAGCTCGGCCATGATGGCATTCGGCTCGACGCCCTTGGCGATCGCTTGGGTGTGCGAGCGGTACCCACTGATGACGTAGTCGTCGACTCTCAGTGCCGCGATGCTCCCGGCCGCCGCGCCTTCCTGGCCGATGTGCAGGTGGCAGAAGCCACCGATCTTGCCGATCGCGTAGCCCTCTTCGGCCTTCTCTTCGAAGCGGCGAAAGAGGAGCATCTGCCGCATGAGCTCCAGCGCGACTTCTGGCGTCACGCCATAGGCCTTGAGGATGTCCTTCTTCGTCGGGCGTTTCTTCGTTTTGGTTTCGGCCACTTTGCTCTATGTGCTGGCTACGGTGCCGGCGCGTCGGAGCTCGATCTGTACGAGGTCCAGAGGTACCTCGGCGGGGGCAAGCATGTCCGCTTCCAGGATTTCCTGGACGCGTCCCGGCCCACCCGCTTCCACCTCCCGCGCCTGTTCCTTAGCGTGATAGCTCGAGCGAACGAGGGGTCCCGACTCCACGTGCTTGAAGCCGAGCTCGTCCTCACCTACCCGCTTCCACTCCGCGAACTCGTCGGGAGTGACCCAACGGGCCACGGGAACGTGCATCGGTGAGGGCCTCAGATACTGCCCGAGCGTAAGAATGTCCACAGCCGCCTCGCGGAGGTCGGCCATTGCCTGCTTGATCTCGTCGGGCCGTTCGCCCATGCCGAGAATGATCCCTGTCTTGGTCAACATGCCCGGATCGAGCCCTTTGACCGCCCCCAGGTAGGAGATCGAACGCCAGTACCGCCCGCCTGGTCTCACGTCCGGGTGCAGCCGCTCCACCGTTTCGAGGTTGTGTCCCAAGATGGCGGGCTTCGCGTCCACGACCGTGCGAAGAGCGGCTTCGTCGCCCTTGAAGTCCGGAATCAGCACCTCGACGGAGCAGTCCGGAACGGCGGCGTGGATGCGCCGGATGGTGTCGGCGTAGATGCCAGCACCTCCGTCGGCAAGCTCGTCTCGATTGACGCTGGTAATGACGACGTGCTCCAGAAGCATCGTCGCAACGGTCTCAGCCACCCGCCGTGGCTCATCCAGATCAAGCTCGGTCGGGAGTCCGTGCGCCACGCCGCAGTACTTGCACGCTCGGGTGCACACGTCGCCGAGAATCATGAAGGTTGCCGTGCCCGCCTCCCAGCACTCCCCGATATTGGGGCAGCCCGCTTCCTCGCAGACCGTGTGCAGCGACTCGGCACGCATCAACCTCTGGAGCCGCAAGTAATTGGGACCTCCGGGTGAGCGCACTTTCAGCCAGGCCGGCTTCCGCGACCGCATCTCGACGGTCTCGATCCCTTCGTGCGCTCGGATCGCACTGGTCCCCTTGGGCTTCACCAGGCCGGTGTCTTTACCGGTCGGTGCGTATCCTCGGGGCGGGGCGACTGCAGGCGTCACGTCAGGCTCGCGTAGTGGCTGGGGCGATCTAGGAGGGTCCAGTGAGCTGCACGGGGACTGAAATGAAAGCTCTGGCGCCGAGGCTCACAACCCTTTTGGCCGCGGACCGGGCTCTGAGGCTAGCGCCGATGAGCCAAACGTTCCCCTTGCCTTCGGACGATGTGCGCCGCTGCATCCGCCGGATTGTCGGTGACGTACATGAGGTCGAGATCCTCGTGCGCGATCTTCCCTTCGGGGGCCATCGTATCCCGGATCCAGTCCGTCAGGCCCCGCCAATAGTCGCTTCCGAAGAGAACCACGGGAAAGTCACGAACCTTGTTCGTCTGAATCAGGGTGAGGGCCTCGAAGAGCTCGTCCATCGTGCCGAAGCCGCCGGGAAAGATCACGAACGCTTCGGCGTACTTCACGAACATCGTCTTGCGGACGAAGAAGTACCTGAAGTCGATGGAGACGTCGAGATAGGCGTTTCCTCGCTGCTCGAACGGGAGCTCGATGTTGCACCCTACGGACTTGGCCCCGGCGAGCTTGGCGCCCTTGTTGGCCGCCTCCATGATTCCCGGGCCGCCACCGGTAATGATTGCGTACCCGGCCTGCCCCAACATCCGGGCGGTCTCGACACATTGTTCATACTGCGGGTCGCCCGGACGGACCCGGGCCGAGCCGAAGATGGAGACTGCGCTGCCGATCTCGGACAGGTCTTCGAAGCCCTCTACGAACTCGCCCATGATCCGGAAGATCCGCCAAGCGTCCTTGCCGACGGCCATGTGGTTCTGGACGGACTCTAAGAGCCTCTCGTCTTCCGTGGGGAACTCGTGCGGGAGAGGCTCGCTGGGAGCGCGTTCGGGCTTCTTCGAGGGGTCGTCCATGGATTCTCTTCGGCGGTTATCGGGGGAGAGACTTGGCCGTGCGCTCCAGTGCGGCTTCGTGTTGATGCGGAGGGTCCCAGCCCAGTTCGGCGCGGATCAGGGATGAGCGGAACGGATTGTCGCCCAGGGCGAGCTGCGTGAGTCGGTTAATCGGGAGGTGCTTGGCACCGGGCGTCCCGACACCCAGTTGCGCCAACACCGCCCCACCGGCGCGAACCAACGGCGCGGGAAGCGTAAAGAACCGCGGTACCAAACCCAGGCCTGAGGCCAGCCACTGCATCAGATCGCGTTGATTGAGCGGGTGGTCGAAACCAACGTCGTAGGTCGTCCCTCCTCGCCCAGCCTCCGCCGCCAACCTGATCGCGCCTGCCACGTTACCGGCGTACACGACGGGCAACGCATTGTTGGCGGGGCCGAGCAACGGGATGAGCGGAAGCCGCAAGAGTCGCTTCAGCGCAGGGGCCATGAGTCTGTCACGCTCCCCGTACACGGCCGAGGGTCTCAGGATCGTGACCGGGAAGCCCCGCTTCTCCTCGATGCCCCGCGCCACTTCCTCCGCTTCGCGCTTCGACCTCGCGTACAGGTCGCCGGGCGGGAGGTCCGAATCGATGGGAGTGGTTTCGTCGACCGGCGGAGCCGCGTCGCCGTAGACGGCGACCGACGAAAGGTGGACGGCGTGTTGTACCCCAGCGAGGCGCGCCGCAGTGAGCACGTTTCGAGTCCCATCCACGTTCACGGCCCGCACGCGTGGCCAGGCACCCCCGGCATATACAAGGGCCGCGCCGTGCACCACGTGGGAGCAGCCCTCCATCAACGGTGACAAGTCCTCCGCGTCATCGCGTATGTCACCCTCGACGAGATCACACTCGGTTTCCTCCAGGAACAGCGTATCCGCATCGCGTCTATGCAACGCCACGACTCCATGGCCGTGGGAGCGAAGCTCGTGTGCGAGATGCGAGCCCAAGAGGCCCGTTCCGCCAGTTAGAAAGACGCGCATGAAGGGGCTGCGAACGAGCCTGCTCAGCGGGCGCTGAGGAACGCCGCTGCGTCGACCCGCACCGACTGCATGATCTGCGCGTGCGCTACGTACTCCGGAAGGGCAAGAGCCTCCTGGGCGTCGATCACGTCGAGCAGGTGCCTGTAGTACGCAGCCGCTTCTTCCGTACGACCCATCTCGACGGTGGCCTCAGCGGCCGCCGTAAGGGCGAGGATGTGGTCGGGGTCCACGTCGAGCACCTGCGTGGCATTGCCCAAGGCAGCCTCGAGGTCGCCTGCGACCCGGTTGAGCAGCGACAGGTGAAACAGCCCGTCGTGATCGAGAGGCTGGGCCCGCTCATAGGCGCCGAGCGCCATGGGAAGAAACGCCTGTGCTTGGGCACTGTCCGCCTGGGACACGTAAGTCATGACGCGGTCGAAGAGCCTGTCGGCGGCCTCGCGCGGGGTCATGCTGCTCAGGTCAGGAGGATTGCCGCCACCGGCCGCGAATGGCGCCACCCCCTGCGGCGCGGCCACGGGCGCTCCCGGCCCCCCGGGAGAGACCATTCGCACACCCGCGAACACGATCAACGCGAACATCGCGATGCCTGCGATCCACCAGGGGAGATTCTGACCGCCCACCACGGACGCAGCAGCCTCCCTGTGGGCACCGGCCGGCACGCGAGCACCCCCACCTCCGGCCACCTTCTCCCCACATTGATTGCAGAACTTGGCCCCACCGTCGATTTCGGCGCCGCACTGGTTGCAGAACTGCCCCCCCAGCCGCGCCCCGCAATGCTTGCAGAAGTTCCCGGTTGATGTCTTCCCGCACTCGGGACATGTAGGTGCCTGGTCGCGACGACTCATTTGCTCATCGAGTTGAAGAGAAGGGGCCACGTGCCGACGGTCTGGGCCCGGTAGTTGGGCTGGAAGCCGAAGAGGACGACGCTCCCCGCACCGACGTCGGCTTCGAGAATGGCGGGGGCGCCGGACAACAGCTCGCCTCCCAGTGCCCAGCCCGAAAGTAACGGATCCCCGGAACCATAGTGGGCCAACACGCGCACCCGATTGTCATCCACGGTGAACGCCCGACTGCTGCCCCAGAACCAGGCCGCAACCTCCGGATCGAGTCCCGCCACCACGTCCGAACCTGGGGTCAGTTCCACCCTGAGGATCGAGCCGGGAATGTAGAAGTCGGTGTTCGCATAGGCCGAGGTCGCGTCGCGCACATCGAGTCCCAAGAGCTCGGCGACGAACTCCGTCGCGGCTTCGACGGCTACGACCCGGCCTCCTCGCTGTACAAAGGACCGCACCGCATTCGAACCTCGCTGTCCCAAACCCCCTGCGTACTCGGGCGGGACCTGGCCCGGTCGGAAACCATCGATGATCGAGCTCGCACTCTGCGCTTGCAGGACGAGCACGTCGTACTGCGCAAGGCGGCCCTCGCGGATGTCCGCATCGTGCAGCGTGTCGTAGGCCAGCCCGTGTTGGTCGAAGACCCAGCGCTGCCATCCCGCCGTCATCGGCTCTTGCCACGACTTGTAGACTGCGACCCTCGGCGCATCCGGTCCCGAAAGGTGCTCGGGCAGGCGGAACGCGAAGTCGGACACAGAGATAGGATCGCCCAGGGACGCGTCGAGCTCGCCGTCCACTGCCACCGCCTCGAAGTCCATCAGATACCCCAAGGTGTGCGCCGTGACGTCGTATGGTCGCTGCGGCGGACCGCCCGGATACTCCCTCAGATCCGGATAGCGTTGAACCTCGAGGAGCGTGTTGGCGAAGCTGGCGTAGGGCTGATTCATCGGGATTACATAGCTACCGGCATCGAAGTCGATGTTGTCGATGGTGAAGTCCAACTCCGCACGGTGCACCTCGACGTCGCCCAGGGTCAGGATCCGCAGCGCGTAGGCGACACCAACGTCGTTGGTCTGATTCGACGGGATGATCCAGGCATCGGGCCATGCATCCCACTTCTCCACCGCCCGCAGGTTGACCCCGTAGAAGTTCTCCAGCCAGTACCGCCGGTTCTTCGCTGCGTTGGTGAGGAGCGCGAGTGCGGCGGCCTTCTGATACTCGACAATGTCGGCGAGCCGCCACGCGCCGCCTTCCCAAGGGTCGGGGAAGTTCCACGAACGCTGGCCAGCGTTGTAGTTCCGTCCAGGGCCCAGCCGACGGGCCGGCACGGTGATCGGGCTCGCGAGGTTCGCCGAGGCCGTCTCGGAGAGGATGCGTGCGCCCCCGTGGTAATGCATGTAGGCGCGAGCTGGACTGTACGCATCGTAGATGCCGCCGAACACAACGCCCTTCTTACCCTGTGCTGTGAGCTCGGCGGCCATGTAAGTCCCGAGCTGCGTCACGGCGGTCGTAAGCGCTGGATCGACGTTCGGCTCCCAGGGCTCGATGTAGGGCGGAACGAACAGCCGCGCTCCGAAGGAACCCATCTGGTGCACGTCGTGCACAATCTGGGGATGCCATGCGTTATGCGCGCCCTCAACCGTCAGGACCGTCTCTTTCTGGGTTAGGGCGTACCAATCGCGGTTGTTGTCGTGGCCCGTGTAGAAGTGATAAAGCCAGGGCAGCGGAGAGGCCTCGAAGGCGGTTCCGACGTACTCGTTGTACCAGTCCGCGACCCATTGCAGCCCGTCGGGATTGAGCGACGGAATCTGCAGAATGATGACGTTGTCCAGGATCTCCAGGATCCGAGGGTCGTGCGACGATGCGAGCTCGTAGGCCAAATTCGCCGACATTTGGCTCGCCCCGACCTCGGTGGCGTGAATCCCCTGCGTGATCAGGACGACCGTCTTCCCCCGAGTAAGAAGGCCTTCCAGTTCCGTGTCGTCCCGCACGCGGCGGGGATCGGCTAACCGTAACTGGATGTCACGAAGCTCATCGAGGCGGGCGTGATTTTCGGGGCTCGTGATCGTCAGCATCACGAAGGGGCTGCCGGCGGTCGCGGAGCCCAGCGTGTCCAGGACCACACGCTGACTCGTTTTCGCCACTTCCTCGTAGTAGGACGTGAGGGCATCCCAATTGGCGAGCCGTCGGTCTTCGCCGATATCGAACCCAAGGTGCTCCCTTGGAGTAGGGACCGTCTGGGCGACCAGCGAGGGCGCGAACGAGAGGACGGCCGCGAGGGCCATCATGAGCCGGCGAAGCATCGACATCCGTATTGAGCGACCCGAGGGCCTGAGCCCCCGTGGGTCGCGGTGTTTGTAGCACCAATGCATCCGCAAGATGGTACCCAAGCTCAGGGAGGGCGGCAACGGAGTTGGTCCCGGCACGCCTCAGTCTTTGCCCTTTCCCTGCTTTCGTTGATGTGTGTTCAGGCGGACGGGGCCGTGGCCCAGGATCCCGTCCCCTCGGACACATATTGGGATTCGGCGACGCGTGAGCTCGTCCAGCGTGCCGTTTCGGCTCGGCTCAGGGAGGTGAGCGGTATCCGCAGCTACGAGGCGACGCTCAGACAGAGGATGTACGTGGGCATCACAGCGCTTCGGTTTCGCAGGGAGCGGGCCCTCTTCGAGCACGAGCGAATCGCACGCATCCGGTGGAGTGATACCGGCGAGCAGGCGATCCAGTGGATCGGGGTGCGCACCGCGGCACCCATCGCCGGGATAGACACGAGTGATCCTGAGCGCGCTCGGGGGAGCGCCTCGGTTGCCGGGGGTGACGTGTCGGTCGAGGTCGGAAGGCGCGCAGCAGACGCAGACGTTGACGACCTCGCGGCCGAGTACCTCGACGAGACCGAGTTCCCGGGCTTCGACTTCGATCCCTCCTCGGACCGTTTGAGGTTCGGCGATGACTGGGCGTTTCACCCGCTGGCCGACACCTCTCTCGTACACTACCGGTACTCCCCGGGAGACACGCTGCGCCTACGGCTCCCAGCGAACGACCTCGCCGTGGTTCTGTACGAGGTGCGCGTCGCGCCACGCCGTGCTGACTTCGAGCTCGTCGCGGGCTCGCTATGGCTCGATTCAGCTTCGGCGTCACTCGTGCGGGCTACCTACCGACCGGCTAGGCCCTGGAACATGCGCGTGGACCAGCCCGAGGACGCCGACGACGTTCCCGGGTTTATCGGCCCGATCGAGGGTGAGATCCACTACATCACTGTCGAGAGTAGCCTCCAAGAGCTCGAGTTCTGGCTTCCGCGTCGGTTCGCCTTTCAGGGGGAAGCGCGCGCAGGTGGGCTCTTCCGTATCCCGATGACCCTGGAGTGGAGCGTGGGCGGATACGTGGTGAACGAACCCCCGTCCAACATCCTGGTCGAAGGCGAGCTACCCCCGGGGTGGCAGCGCGAGGTGACGACCGAAACCGACGACGACGGCGTTGAGACGACGTACACGATCGTCGTGCCAACGAGTCGCGAGCTGCGGGAATCGACCGCGCTTTCGGATGACTTCGGTCGGCGCTCTCCGGTCGGGTTCAGCCAGGAAGAGCTCGACGGTCTGACGAGCGACCTTCAGGAGTTGGTCCCGACGTATCGGCGCTTCCGTCCGCGCCTGGCTTGGGGGCTCGAGCAAGGGCAGCTACGCTACAACCGAGTCGAAGGCCTGAGCGTGGGTACGTCCACTTCCGTTCCCCTCGGCTCGAACGTCTACTTCGACGCGTCTGCACGCATCGGAACAGGCGACCGAGTGCCAAACCTGGCGGGGGGACTGCGGTGGGGGCCGGAGACGAACGAGTGGACGGCGGAGGGCTACCACCGCCTTGCGTCCATGAACGACCGCGACAATCCGTTTGGCCTGCCGAGTTCCGCGATGAACTTCGCCCTCGGGGGCGATCGCGGAGAGTACTTTCGATCCACCGGAGCGGCCATCGAGTACCGGCGTCGCGGATCGAGTCTACGAACGGATCTGCGAGGCTTCGTCGAGCGACAGCAACCGGTCGACCGCACGACCGACTTCTCACTGCGTGGCGTCCTGCGAGAGGACACGGTCAGTCAGGTACTGCAGGCCGACGACATCGACGTCGTCGGGGGTCGGGCCGGCTTGTCGTGGTTCGTGGGGACAGACCCGTCCGGCTGGGTGTTCACCGGAGGCCTGGCAGGAGAAGCGGGCTTCGGGGACGCGCAGTACCAAAAGGCGGACGCTCGGCTGTCAGTGAGCCACCCACTGCTTCTTGGACTCGCGGGAGCGGTGGAGGTGGGCGCGGGCACGTCGTGGGGCACGCTACCTGTCCAGCGAAGCTTCTTCCTAGGGTCCTCTGCGACGCTCAGAGGATTTCACAGCAACGAGTACTTGGGGGCGTCGTTCTGGCGGGCCCGAGGGGAACTCGCAACCGACGTTGCGGCAGCGCGTGTGAGCGCCTTCAGCGACCTCGGGTGGGTTGGCCCGCGCGCTTCGTTTCGCCTGGATGACCCTTTAGCGTCGGTCGGACTCGGGATTTCGCTGCTGGACGGATTGGTGCGGCTCGATGTCGCCCGCGCGGTTCGCGGCGCCGACCGCTGGAAGGCCCATCTCTATCTGGACGGTCTCTTCTAGCCTACCGTTCATCCGGCGGCTCAGAACCCGATTCGACTGGAGGCTACGTGTCCCGCCTTGCAATGCTCCCGGCCCTCGCGCTTGCCGCGCTTGCCGCGCTGGCGTGTCAGCCCGATGCCGACAGTGGCGCGACCCCCGCGATCTCCCCCTCGGAGATCGCCGACCACATGAGAGTGCTCTCTTCCGATGAGTATCTCGGTAGGGGACCAGGCCACCCGGGAGGACGGATGGCTGCAGAGTACATCGCCGCCCGATTCGCGGAGTACGGGCTTGAAGCTCCCAACGGTTCGTACTTGCAGCCGTTTCCGATCATCGGAACGACGCCGCTTCCTTCGACAGTGTCCCTATCCTTCCGGGGACCCGGCGGACAGCTCTCGCCCATGTACCTCGACGACTTCGTCCTGAACGCGGGTGACCCCGAGGCGGAAGGTGCGTCCGGGCAGGCCGAACTGGTTTTCGTCGGCTACGGGATCGACGCTCCGGAGAACGAATGGGACGACTTCGCAGGCGTGGATATCGCGGGAAAGTACATCCTGATTCTCGTGAACGATCCGCCTGCGCCGACGACCGAGCCGGACCGATTCGGTGGCGTCGCGATGACGTACTACGGAAGGTGGACCTACAAGTACGAAGAGGCGGCGCGGCAGGGAGCGTTGGGCGCGTTGGTGGTCCACGAGACCGAGCCGGCGGGGTACCCCTGGAGTGTCGTCCGGGGCGGCTTCTCGGGAGAGCAGTTCTCGCTTCCTCCTGACCCAGCCGGCCCCGCTCCCGCGGGTTTGATCGGCTGGGTGTCTCTCGACGTGGCACGAGCAGCGTTGGCGCTGGGCGGTCACGACTTCGATGACCTCAAGGCTCGGGCGGCTACCCGCGGCTTCACTGCGATCGAGACGGGAGTGACCGTGAGTGGTCGCGTCGACAGCGGCGTGAGGCGGGTGGAGACGCAGAACGTCGCTGGACTGATAAGCGGATCGACGAGACCGGACGAGTACATCCTCGTCACCTCCCACTACGATCACTTCGGCATTGGCGAGCCGATCGACGGTGACTCGATCTACAACGGCGCGTACGACAACGCGTCCGGCACGGCGCTCATCATCGCGATGGCCCGGGCTTTGGCGTCCCAAGAGACCGCGCCTGAGCGGTCTGTGGTGTTCATCGCGACAGGCGCCGAGGAGCAGGGCCTACTCGGTGCCGAGTGGTACGTGCAGTCACCCCTCTTCCCGCTGAACCGGACGGTAGCCGAGCTCAACTTCGATGGGGCGAACCTTTGGGGCGAGACGAGGGATGTGATCGTCCAGGGGGAGGAGCGCAGTGAGCTGGGTGCATACGTGCGCCCTCGTGCGGCGGAACTCGGGTTGACGATCATGCCGGATGCGGAGCCGCAGAACGGATACTTCTTCCGGTCCGATCACTTCCCGTTCGCAAAGGCCGGGGTGCCTTCGCTCTACGTGGAGCACGGTTGGCAGTTCGTCGACCAGTCGGAGGAGTGGGGCGACAGTATTCGGACCGAGTACACGGCTGTGTACTATCACGCGCCGTCCGACGAGTTCAGCGAAGACTTCGTCTTCGACGGAGCCGTCCAGCAGGGTACGCTTGGCCTGCTGACGTTGCTCGACATCGCGGCGGACGACGGCTGGCCCAACTGGTACGAGGGACAGGAGTTCAAGGCGGCGCGAGACGCGATGATGTCAGTCCGGTAGAAGCGTAGTCCGCTCAGAGCCCGGTCGGCTGGTCAACGAAGGTGCACGACAGGTCGAACCGCTCCGCCAGGTGCGCACCGAGGGCTCGCACGCCGAAGGTCTCGGTGGCGTAGTGGCCCCCGAAGATCACGTGGATGCCTAGCTCCATCGCGTCGAAGTGGGCGTGATGTGGCCCCTCACCCGTGACGAGTGCGTCGAGCCCCATGCTGGCCGCCTCTTCGATGAACGAAGCGCCCCCGCCGGTGACGACGCCGACGCGGTCGATTCTCGTGCCGCCACCCGGGATGGTGTGGACCGCGCTTCCCAGCACTCGCTCTGCCTGGGAGACGAGGCCTGACAGGTCCAGCGCGCCGTCGGGCCGGCCGTGCCAGCCCACCGGCACCCCCTGAAAAGCCGCGAATTGACCCTCGAGCTCCAAGCCCAGTGCCCGCCCGAGGAGGGCCGAGTTTCCCACTTCGGGATGGCCGTCGAGAGGGAGATGACAGCTGTACAGGGCCAGTCCGTTCTCGATGAGCGCGCGGACTCGGCTCAGGAGCGGTCCCGTGAGAGGGCGCAAACCGCCCCAGAATAGGCCGTGGTGCACAATCAACAGGTCCGCTCCCTTCTCTGCCGCCTCGAGGATCGACGCCTCGGAAGCGTCTACCGCGACAGCGAGATTCTGGACCCGATCGGGACCTCCGACCTGAAGGCCATTGAGGGCCCCCGGGTAGTCCGGATGTCCCTCAACCGCCAGATATTCCCCCATATATTGGAGGAGAGATTCTAATTTCATCGAAACGAACGGACCCTATGCGAAAGCTGCATAGTGGAGAAGGTGTGGATAAGTAGCCAGCTTGTGGAGGCGGCCTCCGCGGGCTCGGCCGGACGTCCTCGTAAAACGCTGGGATAAAACGGGTTAGGTCGCACGATCTCCCAGGCTCCCTCGAAGTGATGCGCTCCGAGTGGGAGTGGGAAACATGTGAATCAGCGGCCGGCGGGGGCCGTAGCGGGCGGACGTTTGCCCTCGCCGGAGGTCTCGGCCTTGCCAGCCGCCGGGGTGCCGGAGGAGGCGCCGGCAGCCTTCCGCTTGTCGCCCATCTGTACTGTGCCATTGAGGACCGCGCCCTCCTCCAGCTGCATCCGCCGGGTATGCACCTCGCCGTCGATCTGGCAGGTCGCCTGGAGCTCGAGGCGGGATTCCGCAATGAGGGTACCCTTGACGTGGCCGGAGATGACCGCGTCTTGCGTGCGAACATCGCCGATCACCTTACCCTGTTTGCCGATGACCACGGCTTTCCCGGCGCTGATGGATCCCTCGACGACCCCCTCGACACGCACGGTGCCTTCAGTTTGACAGTCGCCTACGACCGTCATCCCGGGTCCAATGATCGAAATGACTGATTCCGGCGGGGTGCCACTCATCTCACGTGCCATCGCGCTTCGCCTTTGATGGGAGCTGAAAAAAGGACCGGGAATGTAGTCGAGATCCGTCCGACCGGCACTACGCCGTCCGGACCGGAGTCACCTCACAGCAAATAGCGTTCCTGCCAGTCAGGTAGGTTGTTCCACCACGGTCAGAGGATCGACCGGCTCACCTTCGACCAGCACCTCGAAGTGGAGGTGCGGCCCGGTGGAGCGTCCGGTCGAGCCACTGAGGGCGATGACCTGGCGCTCGCGCACGGGCTGGCCCAGGCTGACGAGCGTCGCCGACGCGTGGCCGTAGAGTGTCGCGTAACCCTCACCGTGGTCGATCACGACGAAGCGGCCGTACACCGCGTCCTCCCCGACATCCACGACGGTTCCGCCGCCGGATGCCCGGATGTAGGAATCGGTGGCGACGGCGACATCGAGGCCCGGGTGTTCGCCCTGGAGCCCTTCGTGTAGTCCGCGCGTCACGAAGCCCCGCTCCGTGAGCGGCCAGACGCTCGGGAGCGTGGGACCGTGCTCAGGCCGGGCTTCGTTCGTGCCGCTGCGGCGGTCGCTTGTGGGCGGGAGCCAGACCTCGGATAGCGGATCCGTCGGGGCTCGCCCGAACAGGTCACGGATGCGCACATACTGGCCCTCGACGGCCTCGAGCCGTTGCACCAACGCTTCCACGCGCTCCCGGTCCCGGGACATGACGGCGACCTCCCGCTCCAGCGCTGGAACACGCGCGGCGCGCGCCGCCAAGTACCACCAGCTGCCGGCCATGACCGTTAGTGCCAGGGCGACCGCGGCGGAACCAGCAGCCAATCCGCGGAGGAGGCGATAGGACAAGTGGATCGACCGGCTCTCACGACCCCCCTCGGGGACGATCATGATCGTATACGTCCGACGACGTGAAGGCTCCGTCATTCCACGATCTCGTGGACACGGCGACCGACGATCAACTCGAAGAGCCGCTCGAAGTCCTCGGTCCCGTGGAATTTGACCTCGATCGCGCCCTTGCCGCCTCGCCCCTGTCTGACCTCCACACGAGTGGCGAGGTGGGCCTCCAGCGCTTGGGAGAGTGCCCGGAGGACCGGGTCGTCCTCTTTCGGTTGCTTGCGCCGTGCCTTGCGGGCCGCGCCGCCCACCCTGCGCTCCAGTTCGCGAACGGACCAGCCCTCCTTCGCGGCGCGCCTCCCGAGCTCGCTGGCCTTCACGGCATCGTCCAGAGACAGGAGGGCCCGAGCGTGCCCCTGGGTGAGGCGGCCTTCCTCCAATAGTCTCCGCAAGGAAGGAGGCAACTTCAGGAGGCGGATCATATTCGCCACGGTCGAGCGATCCTTGCCGACGGCTTGAGCGATCGAGGCGTGGCTCAGCTCGAAGCGGTCGCTCAGAGCGAGGTAGCCCTCCGCTTCTTCGAGCGGGTTCAGGGACTCCCGCTGGAGATTCTCCACCAGTGCCAACACGAGGAGGGTCTCGTCTGTGGCCTCGCGAATGATGACAGGGACGTCATCCCAACCCAGACGCGTGACGGCCCGAAAGCGGCGCTCTCCGACGACGAGCTCGAAACGGTCGGGCGAGCCCGGTGCCGGCCGAACGACAAGCGGCTGCAGGAGGCCGTTCTCACGAATGGACGCCGTCAGCTCTTCGAGCTCCTCGTCGTTGAACACTCGACGAGGCTGAAGCGGGCTCGCGATGATCGCCGAGAGCGGCAATCGGCCGGCGTCAGCAGGAACAGACTCCGGCTCCAGGTACTCACCAAGAAGCGCGCCCAGGCCCTTCCCCAAACGAGGCTTGTTCATTCCCTGGCTCCGGCCGTCGCTGACTTCGGCGCCTTGGTGCTCCTGTCTATAACCTCATGTGCCAGAGCGAGATACGCCTGCGCACCGCTCGATAGTACGTCATACATGACGATGGGTTGGCCGAAGCTGGGGGCCTCGGCGAGACGCACGTTTCGGGGGATGGCAGCTCGATAAACCTTCGGGCCGAAGTACTCGCGCGCCTCGGCCGCGACCTGCCTCGACAGATTGAGGCGTCGGTCGAACATCGTGAGTAGGACACCCTCGATCTCCAACGCTCGATTGAGTCCCCGCTGGACGAGGCGCACTGTGTTTAGGAGCTGACTCAAGCCCTCGAGCGCGTAGAACTCGCACTGGATCGGAATCAGGACTGAATCCGCGGCAGTGAGGGTATTCAGCGTAAGGAGTCCGAGAGAGGGAGGGCAGTCGACGAGTATGAAGTCGTACTCCTCCCGCACCGGCGAGAGCGCCGCTCGGAGAATGGATTCCCGGCTCATCGCCGTAACCAGCTCGATCTCGGCCCCGACCAGGTCCCGCGTCGACGGAACGACATCGAGGTGGGGGAAGTGAACGCCCTCGATGACGGCTGCCGCAACCGAGCTTCGGCCAATCAGCACATCATAGATCGTCGGCCGCGCGTTGCGGTTCGTGAGCCCGAGCCCGCTCGTCGCATTCCCCTGCGGGTCAATGTCGAGGACGAGGGTCCGCTTCTCGGCGACGGCGAGGGACGCGCCAAGGTTGATCGCGGTTGTCGTCTTGCCGACGCCGCCCTTCTGGTTTGCGATCGCAATGACGTGTGACATATCGGGGCGGGCAAGGGAGGAGCACTCCACTCGAGTGCGGCCAATATACCGCACGTGTCCGTTCGCGAAACAGGACGATGGTGCTTGACCGCGCTCCGGCCCGAATTGACCTTTGGCACAGCAGGCGATCGTGCGTGCGCCCGAGGAGATCCAAGGGACCGCTACATTGAGGTGCGAAGAGCGAGGAGAACCATGGTACGACGAGCGTTCGGAGGGGTGGTCACGATGCTGATGGCGTCGGTGATGGCTGCTTGTGGATCGGACACAATCGAGGCGGACCCGACCGTCGCCGCCTTTGTGGGCACTTGGGATGCGGACTCGCTGACGATGACGAACGCCGGCGACACGACCGTCGTGGCCAATTTGCTGGACTTCGGATCGTTCGTGATCCTCATCGAGCCGAGCGGCCAGTACACGGCCACGCTCACGGTCCTTGGGAGTACCGGGGTAGAGTTCGGTGATCTCGACGCGAATGCGGCAACATCCACAATCCAGCTCAATCGTTCGGCGCCGCCACCGCCGGCTGTGTCGACGTCTTCGTACTCGTTCGTGGCCGATGACTACTTGGTACTGGACGGCGCGTCGGAGTTCGACTTCAACCTAGACCAGATCCCAGAAGCGGCTCAGGCCCACTTCGAGCTGCGGCGGCGGTAGGAGGCTCTAGCCCGGGCCACACTGTTTCACGTGAAACAGACGGGCCTCAAGCGGTGGGTGCCGCGAGGGGTATTCGGTGCCGCAGGCGTCTCACTTCCAGGATCAGGTTTTGGAGGTCCGCCGGCGATACCCCGGGAATGCGCCCAGCATGCGCCAGCGTCGCAGGTCGGACCGCGCTCAACTTCTCGCGGGACTCGTGCGACATCGTTACGAAGTCCTCGTACGGGAGGTCCTCGGCGAGCGCAAACTCGGCCTGCTCCCTGAGCCGGACCGCCCGCTCCCGTTCTCTGCGCACATACCCCTCGTACTTCAGCTCAACCTCAACAGAAGACAGTACCTCTTCCTCTACCTTTATGCGCTCGGCATCCCCGGACGCATCAAGGAGAGCACGAGCTTCCACACCCGGGCGCCGCAGGAGCTCGGCAGCGGACACAGGCCCCTGAGGCGTATTCGACTTCGCCGCGTCAAGCAGAGGCCCTACCCGGCCAGGAGCCAAAACCGTGTCGCGGAACCAACCAATGACACGGGCCTCGTCCATCAACCGGCGGTCCAGCTCATCGACCTGACCGGGCGTCAAGAGTCCTCGACGCTTCGCCAACGACCCTAAGCGCGCCGCCACATTGTCCTGCCGCAACAGCCGCCGGGACTCCGCCCGCGACGTGAAGAGTCGGTATGGCTCGTCCACCCCACGCGTCACGAGGTCGTCGATGAGCACGCCGATGTACGCTTCATCTCGTCCTAGAACCAGCGGGTCTTCGCCCATCACCTGGAACGCCGCGTTGGCACCCGCCACGACGCCTTGACCCGCTGCCTCCTCATACCCGGTGGTTCCGTTGACCTGCCCCGCGAAGTAGAGGCCTCGTACGGTCTTGAGCTCCAGGGTGTGGCGCAGCTGGTGGGGGGGGAAGTAGTCGTACTCTATCGCGTATCCGACCTTCGTCATGACTACGTCCTCGAGGCCAGGAACCGTTCGGAGGAACTCCAGCTGGACCTCGGCAGGCAGCGACGTCGATAGCCCGTTCACGTAGAGTTCGGTCGTGCCGAGCCCTTCGGGCTCCAGAAACACCTGATGTCGCGGGGCGTGGGGAAAGCGTACGACCTTGTCCTCGATGGATGGGCAGTAGCGGGGGCCGCGGCCAGATATCTCACCGCCGTACAGCGCACTCTTCTTCAGATTCCTGCCCACCACATCCTTCAGCGCGTCGCTCGCCCAGGTCACCCAGCACGGGCGCTGTTCGGGCACCACCTCCCGCGAGTACACAGCGAACCGATACGGCAGATCATCGCCGTCCTGGCGCTCGGTCCGCCCGAAGTCCACGGTGCGGCCGTCGATGCGGGGCGGAGTCCCGGTCTTGAATCTTGCGACCTGCAGCCCCAGCCCCTCGAGACCCTCAGCCAGCGCAACCGACGGTTCCTCGCCCGCGCGTCCGGCCCCCTGCCCAGCCTCGCCGCCCACATGGATTCGGCCGCGCAGAAAGGTCCCCGCGGTGACGACCACAGCGCCGGCCTCAAACGTCAGACCTCCACGCGTTCGGATCCCACGCACCCGGCCGCCCTCCACGACGAGGTTCCCAACCATGTCTTGGAACAGCTCGAGCTCCGCTAGCTCGTCCAAGGCCCCGCGCACGGCCACCGGGTACATCGCCCTGTCACACTGCGCACGTGGCCCCCAAACTGCCGGCCCCTTCGAACGGTTCAGCATCCGAAACTGGATCCGCGACGCATCGGTCGCCCGCCCCATCACACCCCCGAGTGCGGCCACTTCCCTAGCAACTACACCCTTGGCGACGCCCCCGATTGCCGGGTTGCAGCTCATCTGCCCGATGCGGGACAGATCCGGCGTCACCAGGAGCGTTCGCACGCCAGCCCGTGCTGCCGCGGCCGCGGCCTCGGTGCCGGCGTGTCCACCACCGACGACAATGACGTCGTACGACTTACGCACCTATCCTTCTCCGTTGCTTATACGCCATTCATGGCTCGATCCGAAACCCGTCGCGCCGAGCACCTTCGTCAGGCGATATCAGTTCGACACGGTCGACTCGCGCGCCAAGAGGTCCCTCACCAAGAGCCTCTTCCATACGCTCGAGCGTTACCGCTGACGCCTCACACTGTACGACGACCGATCCGTCCGGGTCGTTTCGCACCCACCCGACCACGCCGAGACGCTCCGCGAGCCGACGCGTCCACCAGCGGAATCCAACCCCTTGTACCCTCCCCACGACCCTGAACCCCCTACGGATCACCTCTTCGTTTTTCACGGCTACTTCCCCACACAGAACTCGGCGAACACCGCGTCCAGAACATCCTCGACCGAGATGACCCCCAGGAGTTCCTCCAGGGCCGTCTCAGCCGGCCGAAGATGGGTCGAAGCAACCTCGGGGGGGAGTCCCGCCTCAAGCGCCGCCCTGAACTCCTCAACCCCAGCTCGAGCGGTACGAAGCGCTTCGGCGTGCCGCCGCCTCGTGACCACCGGAGCATCGGTGCTGACCGCCACCACCGCCGAGTATACCAACTCCGGGAGGAGATGCCGTACCTGATCGAGTCCCTGTCCCGTACGCGCCGAGGTCCGCAGCGTGCCCGCCACTTTGCCGGCGACGATCGACCCGGAGACACCTTCTCCGTGGTCCGGCGCGACTGCATCGGACTTCGTCTCCACCAGCACTACCGGTACACCCCGGACGTCCTCGAGGAAGGCGTGCTCCTCCTCAGAAATCGCCTCCCCGGCGGGAACACAAAGAAGCACGAGGTCGGCCCGCTCCAGATACCGGTGCGTTACCTCAATGCCGATGCGCTCGACAGGCTCATCCGCTTCCCGCAGTCCCGCGGTGTCGATCAAACGGAACGGAAATCCACCCAGCTGAACGACGACCTCTAATGCGTCGCGGGTCGTACCAGGCTCCTCCGTCACGATGGCGCGCTCCTCGCCGGCCAGAGCATTGAACAGAGACGACTTTCCCACGTTCGGGCGACCGGCAAGAACCGTCAGCGCACCCTCGCGAAGCAACTCGCCTTCGGGAGCTGTGGCCAGCAGCGCGTCGATGTCCGCCAAGACCTCCGACGCTCGCTCCTCGATACGCCGCAGGGGGACGGGCGGATCGTCTTCCTCTGGAAAGTCGATGTGATGCGCCAGTATCGCCTCGAGACCGACCAGCGCCTCGCGGAGCGCCACAATTCTTGCGGATAGGCCCCGCTCTAGCTGACCCAAAGCCGCGCGGTGGAAAGCCCGGTTGCGCGCTTCGATCAAGTCCGCGATCGCCTCGACCTGGACCAGGTCCAGCTTCCCCCTCAGGTATGCCCGACGAGTGAACTCACCTGGATCGGCCCGGCGCGCCCCAGCCCGAACGCACGCTCCCAGAACGAGCTCAGGAACGAGGCGGCCTCCGTGGCACGACAGCTCCACGAGGTCTTCTCCGGTATAGCTGGCCGGTCCCGCGTAGAACGTCACGACGGCACGATCCAGCAACTCACCATGGTCTGGATCGCACAAGTCCATCAGGGTGGCGCGGCGTGCCTCAGGAGCTGAGGCGAGCCCCGGTGCGAGGCGGTGCAGAATCTCCAGCGCCTCCGGCCCGGACACACGAATCACCGCGAGCGCTCCTACGCCAGGAGCGGTCGATACCGAGGCGATCGTGTCGATCTCCACGCCGCGGCCCTCCGGGGCTATTCGTCCGACAGCTTGGGAGCCGGCCTGCCCTTCATCTTCATGCGCTCGTTCGCGATCCACACCTGCTGCGGGATGGTCGCGATGTTCGCCGTCACATAGTACAGGTTCAGGCCGCTCGCGAGGTTCAAGAAGATGAACAGCATCATGGGCGGCATGATGTACATCATCATCTTCATCTGCTGATTCGGAGAATCGAGCGACCTCATGCTCACCCACTGCATGAGGAACATCGAGATCGCCAGGATCACCGGCAGTATGAAGAAAGGATCCTTGGCGGACAGGTCAGGGAGCCAGAGAAACTCCACGCCCCGCAACTCGATCGTGTTTTGGAAGACGAAGAAGAGCGCGATCAGAACCGGCCAGGGCAGCAGCATGGGTAGGCACCCGGCCAGCGGGTTGAACCCATGCTCCTTGTAGAGACGCATCATCTCCTTCTGGAGCTTCTCCGGATTGTCCTTGTACCGCTTCTGGATCTCCTGAACGAGCGGCTGCACGGCCATGTTCCGCAGCTGTGCCTTCATGGCCTTGTGGTTCAGCGGGAACAGAACGATCCGCATCGCCACTCCAAACACAATGAGCACCCAGCCGTAACCGATGCTCAGGTTCGTGTGCAGGAACACGAGGATTGCCATGATGATCGACACGAACGGCCGAATGATGGGCCGGAAGAATCTCCACCCGTAGGGGTTCACTTCCTCCATCCCCTGGCCGAGAGTCGAGAGCCGATCGTAGACCTGCGGAGCCATATAGAGCCGATACGCGAAGGCCCCGTCGTCCCCGATAGACTGCGCGGTCTCGATGTGGATCCGCTCGGGCAGCGCGCTCTCGCTCACGATGAGGCCGCCGAGGTACTCCGAGTCCGTGACCGACTCCTCGCTTTCGCCAGCGAGGAGGGCCAGCACGAAGAACTTGTTTCGGAACGCCGCCCACTGGAGCCGGCCAGGAACGATCATCGGCTCCGCCCGCTCGAGGAGGGTCGACCGAATCCCGTCGCCCACGTGGTTGTATACGTAGGCCATCATCCGTGCTTCCTGCGCCGAGTCGGCCTCCGCGAACGCGAGGCCATCGCCGAGGTTCGTCAGCAGCAGCGGCCGGGCCACCCCGGTCGCGCTCCCCCTCACACCCACCAGATAGAGGCTGGGGTCGAACGTGTACTCCATCTGGAAGCGGAAGGCTTCCGTCGGATGTTCATACACGAAGGAGAGGGTCCCCTGCCCGCCACCTTCTTCCAAGACGAGACCCTCCGCGGGCTCGACCCGGTAGGCGGCTTCGCTCAGGTCGATGGTGTCGGTCCCGACGACCAGCCGTTGACTGAGGTAACCAGCCGAACCGGGTGGAAGCAGATCGACTACGCCCTCGTGCGCCAGGGACTGAAACTCGGTGAGCTGCGCCGAGGTGAGCCGTGCTCCGACGCTCGAGAACTGGTACTCGAAGAGCGGTCCCCTTACGAACACTCGCTGCTCGGCAGGCGCGGCGGTGCCCGGGCTCTCAACCGTTGGGGCCGGACCCACCGGCACCACAGGGACGGACGCCCCAGTCGGTGGCACCGTCGGCGCTGGCGCCGTCCCAATCGTGGGGGCGGGCCCGGAGCTCGCCGGGCCGGGTTCCGCTCCGGCGCTGTCAGCCGGCACAACCTCGTCCGGCACTACGGGTGGGAAGAGTAGGTTCGTGCCCACCAGCACAACGAACATCAGGCCGACCGCGAGTACAAACCGCAACTCTGTCCTCATACGCGACCCGCCCTCGAGGCAGGCACCTTATCCGCACTCCCGTGACCCGTCTCGGCGCGACCGCCATTCCCGTCTTCTGGCCTGCCGATTGGGACCGGATCGTATCCGTGTCCACCCCAAGGATGGCACCTGGTGATCCGTCGCAATGCGAGCCAGCCTCCGCGCCAAGCACCGTGTTTCTCGATCGCTTCGATCGCATAAGCCGAGCAGCTCGGAGCAAACCGACACGAGGGCAACGTCCAGGACGAGATCAGGAGCTGATAGCTCCGAACCACTCCGATTAAGATTCGTCCGAACACAGTCCCTCCACCGCCTCCCTGGCCTCGCGGGCCAGGCTGTCGAAATCCATTCCGTAAGCTCGTCCCCGGGCACGGATAAGGACGTCGGCGCACCTCCCAGCAGCGTCGAGCTCCGGAAGGATCTGCCGCCGACCAATCTCTCTCAGCCGACGCTTCAAGAGGTTTCGATCGACCACGCGACGCCCGTGCTTCGGCACAATGAGCCCGAGCCTAGAACACGAACCTGGCGCGCCTCCGACGAACACTTCGAGGTGCGGCGTCCGGGTGCGCTTCCCCTGCTCCAGCAGGCGTCGGATGTCCGCGCTCCTTGCGATGCGGGCGGCCGTCGGCAGACCCTCCGGCCGCTTCCGATCCCGACCGACTACTTCCCGCCGATCTGAACCGTGACGCGAGCCCGCCCCCGCTGCCGACGGCGGTTCAGCGTCTTCCGTCCGGCCTTGGTTTTCATACGGGCGCGGAATCCGTGCTTGTTCACCCGCTTGCGGTTGCGGGGCTTGTATGTCGGCTTCATGTCCGGCAGCCCGATCCATGGGAAAGCTTCGCTCAGAGACGAGCTTGGAAAGATAGACCGCCTCGTCCGAAAGGGTCAACGGGACCCCCTCTAAGAGGAAGATTTCAGCTCCTCGATCCTGCTCCGGGCGCGTGTTTGACTTTTGAAAAAGTCGTCCGTAGCTTCGGCGCCCGTCGATGCGGGGACCTCGCAACGTACACGCCTTACACACCCTGAAGCGCATCCGCCCAGTGCTCCCCGTCCCCGTCCCCGATGCACCAGCCATGCCCCCTCTCGGGCCCCGCGCAGAAGCGTTCGATCGGCCGGAGAACACGCGTTGGAATTGACCGCGGCCGAGCTCTGGTCGCGCATCCAAGACATCGTCCGCGCCTCGGTCCCCGAGCACGCGTTCCACACATGGATCGCTAGCGCGAAGGCCTCCGCATCGACGTCGGACGAACTCGTCCTCGAGGCGCAAAATCCGTTTCACGTCGAGTGGCTGGAAGACAAGTTCGGACCGCTTCTCGCCTCGGCAGGCGAGCGGGTCCTCGGCCGACCGCTCCACATCTCGGTAACGTGCGCCGCTGAGCCGACTCCTATTCCGATGCCCGCGCTCGAGGTTCAGGCCTCCTCGGGCGTCGCTCGGCCCGCTGCCGCGTCCGTTCACGCCCGCTCGCCGGCTCCCAAGCCGTCGCTCAACGAACGCTACACCTTTGATCGCCTCGTTGTCGGCGCCAACAATCAGCTCGCTGTAGCCGCCTCCCGTGCCGTAGCCGACAAGCCGGCCAAGATGTACAACCCGCTCTTCCTCTATGGCGGAGTCGGCCTGGGCAAGACCCACCTCATGCACGCCATCGGACACCAGGTTATCGCGGCGGACCCGAGCCGCCGCGTGGCATACATCTCCTCCGAGCAGTTTACGAATGAGTTGGTCACGTCTATCCGCGAAGGCGCCATGGCGGCCTTCCGGAGCCGCTATCGCGAGCTGGACCTCCTCTTGGTCGACGATACGCATTTCGTGCAGGGCAAAGAGAGCACGCAGGAAGAGTTCTTCCACACGTTCAACGCCCTATACGACGCTCAACGGCAAATCGTTCTGACCAGCGACCGGCCTCCGAAGGAGATGGCCCGGCTGGAGGAGCGATTGGTTTCGCGCTTCGAGTGGGGCCTGGTCGTCGACGTCCGCCCACCGGACTACGAGACGCGCATGGCCATCTTGCGGAAAAAGGCCGACGACGACGGGCTCCGCATCGACGACGAGGTCATCGAGTTCATCGCGCACTCGTGCACGGCCTCCGTGCGGGAGCTTGAAGGGGCGGTGATTAAGCTGCTGGCGTACTCCTCCCTCACCAACCAAGAAATGACCCTCAGCCTCGCGCGCACCGCGCTCCGGGGTATGCTGGGTCGCAAGGGTCCGGCCGGCGGCCCAATCCTGTCGCCGGAGCGAATTCGCGAGTTGGTGGCCCGCCGCTGGCGTGTGCGCGCGGAGGCACTGGAGTCGAAGCGCCGGACGAAAGACGTCACGGTACCTCGGCAGGTCGCCATGTACCTGATCAAAGAAACCCTCGGCTTATCACTCGTGCGAATCGGGGAGCTCTTCGGCGGTCGCGATCATTCGACCGTGATTCACTCGATCCGCAAGGTCGAGGAGGGAATGGAGAGAGATCCCTCATTTCGCCGGCAGGTCGAGGACGCCCTCGCCGAGGTCCGCGAGCCGGGGTCTGGGAGCGACACCAACGGCGTGTGGGGAACCCGTGGATAATGATGAATGGTCCACATCGTAAGACGGCCGATCCTTCCCGGTCCCCATTCCAACCGATTCTCTCCACAGCGTCGTCGGTGCGCGTCGACCGTCGCGAAGCGTTGGGCTGCAACGCCCCCGGCCATTCAAGCGTGCGTCCTTCCACACATCCACACCCTCTACTACTGCTATGTTTTTCTATATAGAACAGAGCTAGTATCTGGCGCTGTGGATAGCTTACGACCCGGCACCGAAATGCCAGGAGCCACCATCCGATGAATTTCACGATTACCCGGCAAAATCTTCACGCAGGTCTCGCGGCTGTTTCAGCCAGCATCCCCTCGAAGACCACCTTGCCGGTGCTGTCGAACATCCTCTTCGAAGCCAAGGAGGATGGTGTGTGGATGAGCGGTACCGATCTGGATGTTGCCGTCCGTGTGAAGGTGCTCGCCGATGTGAAGGAAGCAGGAAGTCTGACGGCACCCGGCAAGAAGCTGCAGGAGATCGCTCGTGAGCTCCCCGACGAACCCGTCGAGGTGACGACCAGAGGCGACCAGATCGAACTCAAGTGCGGGCGCAGTCGCTTCAAGCTGAATGGCCTTCCCGCCGACGAGTTCCCCACGTTGGCCGAAGTGGATTTCTCTGACGGCCTCACGGTTTCGGGCAAGGCCCTCCAAGGACTGATCCACCACACGTCATTTGCGGTATCCACAGAGGAAAGTCGCCCTATCCTGAACGGTGTACTTTGGGAGTTGCGCGACGGCGAAATGAAGATGGTCGCGACGAACGGGCACCGACTCGCCCGGATGGGCGTCAAAGTCGCCGCCACCGGAACCCCTTCGGCCGACTTCATCGTGCCGCCTTCCGCTCTCAGCCAAGTCCAACGCCTCTTCAAGGACGGCGACGAGATTCAGGTAGCACGCAGCGACAACCACCTGGGCTTCAAAGCTGCCTCGACAGAGGTGTACACTCGTCTCATCGAGGGGACTTATCCGAACTACGACCAAGTCATCCCCCGCGACAACGACAAGTTCGCTACGATCGATAAGAAGTCACTCGAGTCTGCCGTGCGCCGGATGGCGGTGGTGGCCTCGGACCAGACGCACAGGATACGGCTCAAGTTCGAGCCGAACAGGGTGCACCTGAACGTTCTGACTCCAGACCTCGGTGAGGGACACGACGAGTTGGAGATCGGCTACGACGGCGAGGAGCTCGAGATAGGGTTCAATGCCCACTACCTCCTCGAGGTGCTGCGTTACATGCCGTCGGACGAGGTGAAGGTGGCGTTCAAGGCGCCCGAGCGAGCGGCCACGGTGGAGCCAGTTGGCGAGGATGTACCCGAGTACCTCTGCCTAGTGATGCCGCTGCGCCTGCTGGACTGACCCGCCGGGGAAACGTCAGCCCGCCGCCGCGCGGGCGGCCTCGACGAGTTCTTCTCCGGTGAAGAGCGAAAGCAACGTCATGCCCTGCCCCTCATAGAATTCTTGGGCGGCCTCGGATCGGTTCACGAGACACAGTACTCCAACGATGCGTGCTCCGTGCGCTCGCACGGCTCCGACTGCTTCCATGGAACTCCGGCCGGTCGTCATCGTGTCCTCAACGATGAGGCAGCGCGCCTTCTGCGGAAGCCCTCCCTCGATCTGCTGTCCGGTTCCGTGATCCTTCGCGCGTTTGCGCACGGAGAAGCCGTCCATGGCGTTGCCCTCGAGGCTGCTCCTGTGTGCGATCGCATACGTGACGGGATCGGCCCCCATCGTCAGACCGCCGATGTGGGTGGGTGAAAGACCGCTCTCGAGGATGGCCTCATACGCCACGAGTCCGACGAGCAGCTGACCCTCGGCGCTCATCGTGGTCGTGCGCGCGTCGATGTAGTAATCGGACTTCGACCCGCTGGCCAAAGTGAAGTCGCCCAGTCGCACCGAGCGCTCAACGAGCAGGGCCTTCAGTCGTTCACGCTCCGTCATCGGTTCTCCGTCTGATGGTCCGTCCACAGTACCCATGCGATCCACCGGCCATCGTGAGAGAGTGACACGTCCGCCGCGGCCCGTTCGCCATCGAGAAACACACGCGGTGGCCTCTGACCGGTCGGCCCGGGGTCACAGACGATTTCGAGTCGCTCCTCGCCGACCGCAAGCGCTCGTGCCAAGTCAGCGCGCGCGCCGAGCCGTACCGCTGCTGAATGCAGGGAATACACGGCGTCCCGCTCCCGTTCGCTGAGCTGCATCTCGAGCGCTTCGAGGGGGCCGGCCCAGGGGCGGTCCGGATCGTCCAAGGGCGCCAAGTGTCGATGGAGCGAGACGCGCTCAGGCGGCCCACCCGGGGCGCCGAAGCCTACGGCGTGAACAGCCCCCGGGCAGAGCCTTACGACCACGCGCGCCTCGAGCCCTTCGTACGTGACCCTGCCTCGTCGGACCACGGCAGACGCGTCTGACTCTTCTGGATCGACCGTATCGGTCCATTCCACCTTGAACGCGCGATGCACGAACAGGGGTGGGGCGCCGAGCAACTTGGAGATCACCTTGAAGCCGGTCTCCTTGGCGGCCCACCGGGCCCAGAGCTCCAGGTCGCCATCCGAAGCGCCACGGATCGCTACCCGCTCCTCGGGGTCGAAGACCCGGTCCACGAAGCGGTCGTCCGCGGCACGGCCCTCGGTGCGGGGCTCTCCGAGGTCGACGACGTCGTTCCCGACGAAGATTGCGCTCACCCTTTCCTCGTCCCCGATGATAACCCCACGCGGACGTGCTCCGGAACGCGCATGGGGCGTCCGCCCGGCCCGATCCAAACGGCCGTCACGCAGGCCCGTGTGACCACCCTGTTCGGATCATCTGCCCGCACGATCTCCTGTCCGAGCACCATTGTGGTCCGTCTGAACGACTCGGCCCACGTCCGGATCAGGAGCTCCTGGCCCCGATTGGCTTCGGCCAAGTAGTCGACCTCGATGCGGACGACGAAGATCTGCCACCCTTCCTCGTCCAGGCTCGACCACGCGAAGCCCGCCTCCTCTAGTGCGAGGAAGCGGGCGTGCTCGAGATAGTTCAGGAACACGGCATGATTGACGTGCCCGAATGAATCCAGCTCGGGGGTGCGCACCGTGATAACGGTCTGGGCGACCGGAACCGCCCCTCCGGGTGAGGTCATGGCCGAAAAGATCGCCCCGCGCCCCGGAGGGGCAACCCGGCCTAGGCCTAGCGAATGCTAGTCGATCCCACGGATCAGGTCCGCAAGCTCTCCCCGCGACGCGATGCCGAGCTTCTGATAGATGTTCGACAGGTGGGTGCTCGCCGTCCGCGGCGCCATCCCGAGCTCCTTACCGATGGCCTTGTTCGACATCCTGCGCGCAACCAGATGGGCCACTTCCAGCTCCCTGGCGGTCAGGCCGGCGACGCCCTCGCCCGACCCCTTGGGCGGGGGGCGCTGTCCGATCTCGCGAAACTGCATGCGGGCCTTCTCGAGCTCGAGTTCGGCGCCCAACGTCACGAAGATCTCGTGCACCCGCTTGAGTTCGAGCGCGGCCTCGTCGGTGGCCCCCACGTCGGCCATGCGCCCCGCCATTTGCCGCCTGATGCGTGCCGAGTCCCAGAGCATCGGGATTTCCTCGAGTGCCTCGGCGGCGGTGCGCATGAGAGAGATCGCTCCGGCCGGATCTCCCCTCTTCCACATGACCAGGGCCTCGCAGGAATCGGCCCAGGCATGTCCGAGCTTGTGGTCGAGGCGATTCGAGTGCTGTCGGATGCGCTCTCCAACCTTCGCGGCCTCGTCGATCTTCCCGGCCCACAGATATGCCTCCGCCAGGATGGGCAACAGTCGGTGCATTGCCCAGAGCGTGTACCCGGTCCCCTCGGCGATCTCGAGGCCCCGTTCCGCCATCTCGATCGCTTCATCGTAGTCACCCAAGCCGACCAGGTAGTAGGCCCACCCGGTGTAGACCGGCACGACCTGGTGCACGTCGACTGACGCATCCGGCTCGTTGATACCTGATACTTGGATCGCCTCGTCGAGCAGCTTCTTCGCCGCGTCGACCTGGCCCCGCCCGAGATAGATGTGCGAGGTCCACACCAGAAGCCTCGGGAGCAGAGTGCGCTGGTTCAGGTTCCGCGCCAGGGCAATGGCATTGCTCCCTATGGAGATCGCCCGGTCCCATTCGCCGCGGAAGTACGCCAGCTCGATGGACATGTCGGCCGTCCAGAGCCGGAGTGCAGGTGAGCGAGCCTTATCTGCAAGCGCGTTCACCTGGTCGACCGCGTCGCTCATTCCGGCCGTGTCGCCACGCATGCTCTCGAGCACCACGAGTACCCAACGGGCCCAGAATTCCACCGACGTATCACCGATCTGCCGCGCCAGCTCGATCGCGTGCTCCGCGTGCGTGCGTGCTCGGTCCGGCGGCCCGACCCAAAGGTGCAGGAGGGCCAGCGCGCGGTGTACGCGCGCGAGCTGCCCAGGATCCGCCAGCTCCTCTGCGAGAGGCAGAGCCGGAGCGAGGGTGTCCATGGCGACACCGCCCCGCCCGAGCTCTTCGAGAACGTGCGCCTTGGCGACCCTCAGGCGGATCTCGCCGGTCCGATCGCCGGCCCGCTCCGCGGCGACGAGCCCGGCGTCGAAATGTTCCTGGGCCTCGGCGTGGCGGCCGCACCAGAAGTGAGCCATTCCGAGCGCTCTGCGGAGGCTCGCTTGCTCCGCCCCGTCGTCGCTCGCTTGGTCGAGGGCGCTGGCCCAGAGTGATGCGGCCTGTTCGAAGTCGCCCAGGTGCTGGTAGGCGCGCGCGAGCCGTGGAACCAGGTCCATTTTCAGCCCAGCGCCACTCTCGTCAGTGGCTTCGGCGCGGTCCAAAGCGGCGCGTAGATAGCTCACTGCCTCGTGATCTGCGCGTCGGTCCAGGGCAGCACGGCCGGCGGCGGCAAGATAGATCGCGGCCTTGGCTCTCAGCTGAGTTGCGTCGGTTCGCTGGAAGTGGAACGCCAGCTCGTCCGCATGCTCGAGTGCCCGGTCGGCGTAGAAGCTTTCCATCGCCTCGGCGACGACGCCATGCAACATGCGGGCGCGCTGCAGCCCGAACTCGTTGTAGAGCGTCTGACGGACGAGCGGATGGGTGAAGTCGTAGACGACCGTACCGGACTCCGTACGCTCGTCCAAGATGCGTGCCGCACATAGCTCCTCGAGTGCGCCCAGGAGCTGATCCTCAGGGAGCCCGCTGATTGATGCGAGAAGTGGATAGCGGGCCCTCGCACCGACGATTGCGGTCAGCTCTGCGACGGCCTGGGCGTTTTCGGACGTCGCTCCCACGCGGGTAATCACGGCGTCGCGCACTGATCCGGGCAGGCCGAAGTCTGATGCGTCCCAACCGGTCCAGGCGCCGGCGTGTCGGCTGAGGCGGCCGCTCGCGATGAGCGACTTGAGGATCTCCTCCAAGAAGAACGGATTCCCCCGGGTCCAACCGAAGAGGAGCGCGGCGAACTCGCGCACGACCTCCGCGTCGACGCCGAACGTGAGGTGCACGAGCTCGCTCACTTGCTCCAGGGTGAGCGGCTCGAGCCGCCGGATCTCTCCGACGCCCAAGGACACGAGCGAGCGCTCGGTTCGCACCAGTTCCAGACTTTGATCGCGCTGCGTGTCGTTGTACGTGCATACGATCAGGATGCGATGGCCAGTCACCTGGCGCGCCAGGAAGTGCAGGAGCTGGAGCGAAGATTCGTCCGCCCACTGTAGGTCTTCGAGCACACAGAGGAGGGGTTCCCGCGTCGCATAGCTCTTCAGGAACTCGGCGAAGTTCCACATGAGGCGGGTGCGAAACTCGTCCGGATCCGCCCCGACGTCGGCGGGCTCTTCACCATGTCCGAGTGCAGGGAAGAGGTAGCGCAGCTCGGCCTCGCCTCCCCGGCTCAGGACCGTCAGCGCGTTGGCATCCATCGAGCGAAGGATCGGCATGAACGCGTCCGCGAAAAGCGCGTAGGGTACGCCAGCCTCGACGGGGAAGGCTCGTCCGAACGTCACTCTCCAACCCCGCCGCCCCGCTCGCTCCCCGAGTTCGAGCGCGAGGCGCGACTTCCCGACGCCCCCTTCTCCGGCCAGGATGACTACGGACGTTCTGTCGCCCCTCCCTTCCATCAGCTCCTCGAGGGAGGCCAACTCTCTCGTCCGACCGACGAGGGGCAGCGGGCCCTCGAGACGCCCCCCGTTCGAGGACGTCGGTGTATGTGCTGAGCCGAAGCTGCTCATGCGCCTCACCGTTCTTGGCGTGTTGGGTCCGGGACGAGAAGCTAGGCACGCGACAGGCTCCCCGCACTCCGGCGCGAGACGATTGAGGATTCGGTCACCGAATTGGGCTTCGCCGGGCACGTAGAAAGCTCCAGGAGGGGGTACGATTGAAACCTGCGTTCCCTCTACGCGCGGCGGTCTACGTCGGATGACGTAGACCGGGCTGTCCATGTAGTAGCGCTACGCTCAGAATTCAGTGTCCGAATTGCGGTGGAGCGTCGAGGGAGCCCAGCCCACATTGCCCGCATGAACACGACAACCCAACTCCCGACACAGGCTGTCATGCTGGAGGCGTTCCTCCGGCGCGACACGACCTTCGACGGCGTCTTCGTAACCGGTGTGAGCACGACGGGCATCTTCTGTCGTCCCACCTGTCCCGCGAAGAAGCCCCGCCGCGAAAACCTTTCCTTCTTCGGATCGCCGCACGACGCCTTGCTTGCCGGGTTTCGCCCGTGTAAGCGGTGCCGCCCCATGGAGCCGGCCGGCGCGCCACCTGAGTGGTTGCAGCCGCTTCTCGACGCGGTCGAAGCGGATCCGCGCAGGAAGTGGACCGACCAGGACGTCCGCGCCCGCGGCCTGAGCCCCGAGCGGGTCAGGCGGTGGTTCCAGCGAAACCACGGGATGACGTTCCAGGCCTACCACCGGGCCCGCAGGCTCGGCTCGGCGCTCGGACAGGTCCGCGGTGGGAGCTCCGTGGGGCGCGCGGCCTTCGAGGCCGGCTACGACTCGCTGTCCGGATTCCAGGAGGCCTTCAAGCAGTACTTCGGCACGACGCCGACAGACCTGGAGGGTTCTCTCGTCATTGAAGTGAGCCGGGTGCCCACGCCCTTGGGGCCCATGCTCGCGGCGGCCTCCGCGGACGTGCTGGTCCTGCTGGAGTTCGTGGACCGTCGGGCCCTGCCGACGCAGGTCCGGCGAATCCGCCAGCGCATGGGAGCGGTATTCGTCCCGGGCCGAAATGGCCTGATCGACCAAACGCACCGGGAGCTCGAGGAGTACTTCGCGGGCGACCGACGAGCATTCGACCTTCCCATCGCCATTCCTGGCACCGGCTTCCAAAGGGACGTTTGGACCGCCCTACGCCAGATCCCTTACGGCGAGACGCGCAGCTATGGCGAGTTGGCCCGCGCGCTGGGTCGCCCGAGCGCCGTGCGCGCCGTGGGGCGCGCGAACGGATCAAACGCGTTGGGAATCGTGGTGCCCTGCCACCGCGTGGTCGGCGCTGGAGGCAAGCTGGTGGGGTACGGCGGCGGCCTTTGGCGAAAGCAGAGGCTGCTCGAGTTAGAGGAGAGCTAACATCCAGTCGGACCTGCGGTTAGCCGGCCAACTTCACCTTGCCGAAGCGCCGGTCCCTGGATGCGTACTCACGGATCGCCGCCGCGAGATCCTCCCCTGTATAGTCTGGCCACATCTTCGGCGTGAATAGGAGCTCCGCGTAGGCGCATTCCCACAAGAGGAAGTCGCTCAGGCGTTTCTCGCCCCCGGTTCGGATCAAGAGGTCCACGTCGGGTGAGGGGCCCCCGGCGTGCATCGCCCTGCCGAGCGCGGCCGACAGGTCGGGGCGATCAGCAGCCAGCCCATGCTGCGCCGCGACGTTGCGGACGGCCTCCAACAACGCATGGCGGCTCGAGTAGTCGACCGCCACACGAAGAGTCATGCGCTGCCCACCTCGAGTCTCGGACTCGGCCCGCTCAATAGCGGCCACGAGCTGAGGGGAAAGGCGGTCGCGTCGGCCAACGACGCGCAAGGCCACACCGTTTTCCTTCAGTTCAGCGGCCTCGCGTCCCAGATACCGCTCGAAGAGCCGAAAAAGTAAGCCCACTTCGGCCGCCGGTCTGCTCCAGTTGTCCGATGAGAATGCGTAGAGGGTCAACGCATCGATGCCGAGGTCAGGCGCTGCCCGCACCACCCTCCGCACCGCCTCGGCCCCTCGCCGGTGTCCCCACTCGCGCCGGCGCCCCTGGCCCGTCGCCCAACGGCCGTTGCCGTCCATGATGATGGCTACGTGCATACTCATCTGGCCTACTCTCTCGTCGCGTCGATGATGGCTTCCATATGGTCCAGATAGGCATCGAGCTCCCGTCGGCCCCGGCCCGTGAGCTCGTACTCCGTCCTCGGCGTGCGGCCATCGAAGGACTTGCTGCACGCCACGTAACCCGCGTCTTCGAGTCGACGGGCGTGCGCACTCAGATTCCCGTCGGTCGTGCCGAGCAGGTCCCTCAAGTCCGTGAAGGTGAGGGAGCCGTTCACCGCGAGCGCGCTCACGATTCCCAGGCGCACGCGCTCGTGGATGATACGGTCCAGGTCGAGTGGACCCGGATCCGCGGGTTGCCCTCGCACGGCACCCAACGGGGGCGTATCCGGCGAGCCGTGATCGGATGTGCGCCGTAGCGCACCGCTGTCAGCCGCCATGTTTCCTCCAGATCACGATGCCGAAGACGATGTGGAGCCCTCCGAAACCTGCGGCCATGTAGGCGTCGCCCCACCCAGGTGGCGAGAGAAGGGCCGCGACGCCGACAAGCATGAAGGCGACGCCCATCATGGGAACCGGGCGTACCGAGAAGGAGCCGCCGGTCACGACGCTGGTCCCGTACAGGAGCAGCCACATTCCCGGCAGGAGGTGCAGGAGTCCCGACTGCACCAGCGCGACAGTGAGCACACCTCCAGCGGCCATCGGTGGCGTGACGCTCCACGCAAAGCGTCGACCGGGGCCCGTCAGGAGCGGGACGCCCGCTGCGCGCGACTTGCGAGCCATCATAAGGATGGCGACCGAGAAGGAAAGCACGGCCGCCCCCATCCAGGTGCCGAGCCATGTCCCGGGGACCTCTGGGCGCGAGGCGAAGGTGCTCGCCGTGAGGGCGATCAGGCCCATCGCCACGCCCCCGCTCCCCGACACGTGCGTAAAGGAAGCCGAGCGCTCCATCGTTTCCCGGATGAAGCGCAAATTGTCCATGGCCCGGTCCCTCAGGGCGACGGGCTCGCGTTCCGAAACGGTGAGTTTGGGGGCCGGAAGGTTCATCTAGGTAGAGTCGGCGATGAGATCGGTCAGGTCAAGCACTTTGTGATGCAAAGCTTAGGCCAGGCGTAGTCTCCTGGCTATCCCGCTGCGGGAGCCACCACTCGGAGGGCTCCGGGGAGCACACGGAGATCGACCGTGGCTTCGGCGGAACGACGCACATCGCCGTCGACCTCGAAACGCGGAGGCGCGTCGAAATTGAGGCGGAATCCAGAATCTCCGATGACCTCCACGCGATCTGAGCGGACGTGTCGGCCGCGCTCTGCCAGGTTGAAGAGCCTGAGCCGCCCCAGGGGGCTCGCGTCCTCGATGCGGCAGGCGTGTAGCAGCCCATCGCTAACGCTTGCGTCGGGTGCGATGGGGAATCCTCCCCCGAAGTATCGTCCGTTCGACACCGTGAGCATCAGATGCGTCCCTTCGCGCCGCCCACCGCCCTCAGGTTCGAGCCGAAACCGAAAGCCCTCGAAGCGAAAGAGCTGTTGCAGGGCGGTGACCTTGTAGAGGAGCTCCCCTTTGAGGAAGCGCGCCCCCGCGGCTGCATCGATGACCGCGATGTCGAAGCCGAAGCCCACCAGGTTCAGAAAATGGCGGATGCCGAGGTTCATCGGCTCGTGGTCCGGAGCACTCAGCGAGTCGACCCGACCCACATCGACCGTGCGCGTGTGGCCCTGCGCCAGTACCCGCACCGCCTCTGTTGGGCTGCTGGGGTCGTACCCGAAGTTACGCCCGAAGTCGTTGCCCGTCCCGTTCGGGAGAATGCCCAGCGCGACGTCGGGTCGGCCACTCGCCACCAGCCGGTCGGCGACGTTGCTCCAGGTGCCGTCCCCGCCGACGGCCACCACGAAGTCGTAGCCCTCCCCCACTGCGCGCTCCGCCAGGTCGCGCTCCTCGCCGGCCCGCGTCGTTGGTGCGATCGTGACGCCCGGCAGGGCATCCTCGAGCAGCCTGCGGTATGTGGCGAGCCGACGGCGACCCCTGCCGCGCCCGGCGGCCGGGTTCAGGATGACGAAGTATCGTCCTCCCTGCGTCAGAAGCTCTCCAGCTTTTCGAACGTCTGCATCCCGCTTCGGTACCACTCCTCGCGGAAGGGGTAGGTTTCTACGTCCTCGATCGTGAGCCCGGCGGTCATCGGGTGCTCATAGAGCGTCAGGGAGCCGCGCTCCTCTTCATGCTCCGTGTGGGGGGCCTCCATAAAGATGTTGACCTTGAAGCGGTCGCTGTCATCCACGGTGAAGCAGCTGTACACGTTGTTCGACGGCTCGAAATCGAAGTCGGTGACAGTCAGGTCGAGCACCGGTTTGTCGCCATCCCGAACCGTCACGGTGACCTCGCCGTCGTCGCCGTCGAAGTTGATTTCCAAGTCCTTCATGTAGTGCGGCAGGTGCCAGCGTTCAATGGCATGCTCGCGGGAAGGGGCGGTCGTGGTTCCCACCATGAACGGAAAGAACGCCGCCTTGGGGAGCGGCTTGCCAGCTTCGACCATGGGCGGCACCACGATGGCGAGTACCACCTCGTAGTAGGGGCCCACGAGGCTTTCCGTGAAGTGGAAGGCCGTGATGGCCAAGATGCTCCGGTCGTGACGCACTTCAAGGGGCTGCAAATGGTCCGGAATCAGCGCCTTGGCGTCCGCCGTCGGCATCTCGAAGTAGGCCCCCACACACATCCGGTAGGCGTAGTAGGTGTAGTCGATGTCATTCATGTGAGGCGTCGTCTTGATGATGGCTGTCGCAGGCGGTTAGCGTTGGCCGTCCGGCCCGGGCTTGAACTACCCGATTCCCCGACCCCCTGAGGGACCCACGGTTGCTATTTCGAGGCTGGTCGGTCGTCGTCTTTTCGTCCTTCGTGCTGTTGATCGCCGAGGTCGTGCAGCGCCTCGTCATCGTTCCGCTCGTGTGGTTGATGCCGTCCAAGCGCATCCCCATCCTCGGACGATGGATCAAGATCATGGCTTGGTTGACGACTCGGCCCGTGTCTGTGATCGGAGGCTGCGTGATTCCCCGCGCCCCCCAGATCGTTCCCACAGAGCCCGGTATTCTGATCCTGATGAATCACCAGTCGCTCTTTGACATTCCATTGGTGGTCCAGACCGTCCAGGGGGGCTATCCACTGATCGTGACGCGGAAGCGATACACCAGCTGGATTCCGCTGATATCGCATATGGTTCGACTCTATCAATACCCGGTCGTGGATCCCTCGGCAAACGCTGCGGTCACGCGCGAGGTCCTGGACGAGCTGGCCCAGACTGCGAGGGACATCCAGGTCCCGTTGGCGGTCTTCCCGGAGGGCACGCGAACGCGGGACGGAGAGATCGGGAGATTCAAGCGCGGAGGCCTCTCTCGGATCCTCGCGACGCGTACATGGAAGGTGTATGTCTTTGTGGCAGACGGCTTTTGGAAGGCAGCAAAGTATAAGGACTTCATCAGGGGTTTGGGCCACGTCGAAGGGAAGATGGAGCATGTCGGGACCTTCGACTGGACTGACCCCGAAGACGATCCCACTGTTTTCTTGGAAGAGGTGCGCGACAAGATGCAGCAGCGGCTGACCGAGATGCGTGGGGGGGTACCCGCGGGATGACCGGCGCCGATGCCCTCTCCGCGTCGCTCGTGGAAGCGGCGGGAGGGCACGTCCGCGCCGTCCTTCTGTACGGCTCGCAGCTGCTTCAGACGCGCCCCGATCGTCACAGCGCCTTCGACTTCGTCGTCGTCGTCACCGACTACAGAGACTTCTACGCGGACCTGCGTGCGTCCGGTGAGCTGCACAGACCCGTTTGGCTAATGACGCGCATGGCGGGAGTCCTGGCTCCCAACGCGATCGCGTTCGCGCCGCACGATGGCGAGGCAGGCATCGCGAAGTGCCAGATCGTGAGCGTCGAGGACTTTCAACGGGCGCTCGGCGCCGAACCACCCGACCATTTCTTGCTAGGACGGCTGGTGCAGCGGGTGGCCGTCGTGTGGTCGGCCAGCGATGGCGACGCCGCCTGGGCGCAGGACCAGCTCCGCGGAGCCCGTGAGCGAGTGCTCGACTGGATGCTGCCTTATCTCGAAGCGCCCGTCGATGCGGAGGGCTTGGGTCGCCGCCTCCTGGAGGTCTGTTACGGAGGTGAGTTCCGGCCCGAGGCCAAAGATCGTTCCGTCCGCATCTTCGAAGCTCAGGCAGACCACTTCGCCGAGGTGTTCCCGCCCGTGTTGGAGCGCGGCTTCGAGGCGGGCCTCCTGGTCCGCCGCGGCGACCGATTCGCTCCGGCCGCCCCAACCGAGCCGGAGCTGGCGCGCCGTTGGCGGCGTCATTTTAGACGCTCAAAGGCGCGCGCAACCGCACGCTGGTTCAAGCACATGGTGACCTTCGCCAACTGGCTCCCCTACATCGTGCGAAAGGTCGAGCGCCACACGGGCCGCACCATCCGGCTGACGCGTATCGAACGGGCCCTTCCCCTAGTGTTCTTGTGGCCCAGGGCGATTTACGTGCTGCTCACCCGGCCGCATAGGGAGATCGGTTCGTGAGGACCGACATGGTCGTGCTCCTCGGCCTCCTCGGCGTGGCGTTCGGGTCCATGCCCGTCTATGCGGCGACGGCTTCGGGCCGGAGCGACCCGCTCGACGTCGACAAGCGCGGGAGCTTCGTTCTCGGTGACTTCGTGCGCAGCTGGTTCTACTGGTTCATCCGCCCCATCGAGGCCGTCGCGCTCGCGGTGGGAGCCTCTCCCACGGCGTTTAACCTCCTCGGTGTGGCGTTCGGTGGGGCCGCGGGTGTGTTATTCGCGACAGGACGGCTCAACCTCGGAGGATGGGCCGTGCTGTTGGGGGGCGCTGCCGATGTGCTCGACGGACGCATCGCGCGCGCACGTGGCCTGGCGGGCCCGCGCGGTGCTTTTCTGGACTCCACCCTCGACCGCTTCGCCGAGGTGGGGGCCTTCGTTGGGCTCGCCGTGTACTTCCAGGCGTCGACGCTCGGACTCGTCGCGGTCGCGACGGCGCTCGGCGGCTCGCTCCTCGTGAGCTACGCCCGCGCCCGGGGCGAGAGCGTCGGCATCGTCTGCAAGGTCGGCGTCATGCAACGCGCTGAGCGGTTGCTCCTGGTGGGCTTCGGCGGCATCCTCGACCCGGTTGTCACCGCGTCCGCGGGGTGGGCGTCAGGGACGTTGCTGATGGCGCTGATCGTACTCGTGGCGGCGGGCACTGTGGGCACTGCGGTGTATCGTACAGTATGGATCGCTGGGCGGTTGGACTGACCTAGGACTGCCAAGCACATTTCTGTGAATCGACTCCGGACGAAATATATGTCACGTCTCGCTGCTTTCACGGCTTCACTGTTCGCCGCGGCATGCGCACAGGCTGCTGCCTCGGCACCACAGGTCGCCCCGATCGATCGCGCTGATGTCGAGCGCATCGTGTCCACCCTTTCGTCCGACGAATTGCGCGGCAGAGAGGCGTTCTCCGAGGACGCACTGCGCGCGGCCGACTTCATAGCTGGGGAGTTCGGCGCGGCGGGGCTCCAAGAGTTCGATGCCGCCGACGGCTATCTGCAGCGCTTCACGGTGAACGCCTACTCGATGGCACCGGCTCGCGCGGTGGTCGACGGGCGCCCCCTGTCACCGGACCGCTTCCAGGTGCGATACGGCGTCCCGTCCATTCGCTGGCAGACCGGCGATGTACAAGTGATCGTGGCGGGCCCGGACGCCGACGCCAACGGTCTAGCTGTGGCCGTCGCCAACAGTGGCATAGACGCGCTCGTGCTCATCGACGAGGCGCACGAGGAGCCGTTCCGTACCATCGCGCAGATCTTCAGGCGCCCCACGCAGCATGTCGAGGGCACGCAGACAGGGACCGTCGTCGTGGCGCTCGTGAGCGGCACCGAAGAGTCCACCTACGACATCAGTGCCGCCGCAGACGTGCTCGAGCGGCCGTTGGTCAACGTCGTCGGCCAGATTCCCGGGCGTCGGAGCGACGAGTATGTCCTCTTCTCGGCCCACTACGACCACCTAGGCATCGTCAGGGCACTGCAGGGTGATTCTGTCGCCAACGGCGCGAACGACAATGCCTCCGGAGTCGCCGCAGTGGTCTCGCTCGCTAAGTACTTCGCGGCACGCGGCACCCCCGAGCGCACCTTGCTCTTCGCCGCCTTCACGGCGGAGGAAGCCGGTGGCTTCGGGTCTCGTTACTACTCGGCCCGGGTCGATCCCGACGACATCGTCGCGATGTTCAACATCGAGATGATCGGCAAGCCGGCCGTCAGCGGTCCGAACACCGCGTGGATCACAGGCTTCGAGCGCTCGTCCTTCGGCACGCTGCTGCAGGAGGCGGTCGAAGGTACCGAGTACGAGTTCTACCCGGACCCATATCCGCAGCTCGGACTGTTCTACCGGTCTGACAATGCGAGACTGGCCGCGTTGGGCGTCCCCGCCCACTCGCTCTCCACGACCCCGATCGACGTCGATCGCGAGTACCATCAGGTGACCGACGAGATCGGGACGCTCGACCTCGACCACCTCACGAACACGATTCGGGCCATCGCTCGGGGAGCCGAGACGATCGTTTCGGGGGCGGCTACCCCGAGTCGGGTCGATCCCCTGAACTGAAGGGGAGCGCGACCCTCCGAGCGCTACTCCGCGGTCGCGCCTCTGACGACCCGATACCGCACCACGTAGGGCACCTCGAACTCGTCGAACACGACGCCCCAAAGGGCGTCTCGTCCAATGACCATGACCTGGAGACCTTCTGGGAGCGCGGCGTGCGCAATCGGTTCGCCGCCCTCATCGAGCACCATCCAGGTCTGGTCCTGGCCGGCTAGTGCCTCCCGGCGGACCCAGAATTCGCCTGAGTCCGAGAACTGGGCGGCGCTCACCGGCGGATAGTAGACCGGCAGGAACATGGCGCTGCGAACGAACCCAGGAGCTTCCCGCGGATCTTCGAACGCACCGGAGAGAGCATTCGCCCGCTCCTCGACGATACTGTCGATGACCGAGGCATCGACGGGAACGGGGACGTATTCGTAACGCCGCGAGTAGATCGTATCCCCACTTCCGTCGCTCATGGTGACGCCGAACGACGCGGTTCCAGCGCCCGGGGCGACGGTCCGGTCCAGTGTCGCGACCCTCGTGCCGTCGTCAGAGAACATGGCGAAGGCGTCGTCGCTGAGAGGGCTGCCCACACTGAGGGGCCGTCCTTCATGGTTGGCGCGACGGGCGGTGCGCTCGTAGCCGATCCAGGTGACCGTGTCGAGCACCGTACCCGTGCCGTCGATCCGCAGCTGCGGCACGCGCCGCAATGCCTCGGGTGGGATGCTCGGCGGGAACGCAGTGCCGATCACCATCGAACCATCGGCGAAGACGGCGAACGGCATGCTCGGGAAGAACGGCGGAGTGACCGGAGGCGCGCTGACCTGAGCGGATCGCAGGTGCTCGCCCTCGAGGGAAAAGTACGAGACGCGCCGAAGTCCCAGGTCGATCGCATAGAGCGTGTCCGCCACGAAACCGATGGTGTAGACCCGGTCGAACTCGCCTTGTGCCTGTCCGCGGCTCCCGATGTAACGCAGTGTGCGCCCGGCATCGTCGAAGACGCGAATCGTGCCGAGCTGAGGCTGAGCGACGTAGATCCTGTTCTGGTCGTCGACCACGAGCGCCCCGACGGTCGACAACGTCTGCTCAGGGTCGTCGATATCGCCGATTCGTAGCTCCTCCACGACGGACCACTGTGGTTGGTCTGAGTCGCTGGCGGCGTCACCGCCACACGAGGTGAGCACGGGCAGGAACAGCAACGCCGTGAGTGTCAGGTGAGCCGTGAAGTAGTGCCTGGCCATGCGGTCTCCGGTTCAGATCGGCGGACCCGTTGTCCCCGCCACCCACTGAGCCTAACACCGCCTAGGCGCGGTCGGCAGTCAGACGTTCTGACGCGGGTCAATCAGTCCGCGAAGAACGCCTCCACGAACTCGGTGGCCGGGCGAGCCGCGAGCTCGTCGGGGAGCCCGCGCTGAACGACGCGCCCGTCCTCGATCACGCAGACCGGGCCCCCGAGGGCTTTCACGTCCCGAAGGTCATGACTCACCACGAGCGCCGGGCCGCTGCGCTGAGAGAGGTGCTCGGCCAAATAGTTTCGCACCGCGCGGCGCGCCTGCGCGTCCAAGGCGGCCAGTGGCTCATCCAACAGCAGCATCTTCGGCTCCACCGCGAGTGCCCTCGCCAGCGCGACCCGTTGCTGTTCACCTCCAGAGAGTCCCGCGGGTTTGCGGTTCGCCAAGTGAACGCATCCTACGCGCGCCAACAACTTCTCCGCGTGCATCAGACGCTCTTCGCGTCCGGGACGTGGGCTCCAGGCGATCGACCCGAAGGCGACGTTCTCCAGCACCGACAGGTGTGGAAACAGCCCGTAGCCCTGGGGGACAT